>WQXE01000018.1 GCA_009784995.1 Treponema sp.
ACGCAGCTAAGGCGTATTCGTAACTGTCAGTTTTGGCAGTTAAATTTTTGCCCAATCAGGAGATGAGCGCTCCATCTGCAATCTATACCCCGAAGACGTACCAGTCGAAACCGGTGCACTCCCCAACAGTTAACCGCACGACGTAGTCGTGTGGATGAACTAAAGCCTAAACGTTGTAGCACACACAAAAGTAACCAAGATGAATAATGCAAGGACACCTTTAGGTGTCCGACAGTGCGCTAATATAAGCATCATTATATGTTACAAGGATGATTAACGCAAGTATTAACGCGCAAATTAAATTTGTAAATTCTTACTTTTTGTACTATAATTTTAATATTATGGAGCAGCTTTCACCTCATTCATCGGGCGAACAAAATTCACAGGTTTTATCGGATGATGAAGAAATACTAATAAAAAATGTTGAAAATTGGCTAAAAGAAGGCGATCCTCAGGATTATAACCTGGTACATGAAAGATTTTCGAGGCTTCGTAACCTTGGAATAGCGGTTTTTGATTATCCTTCCATTAAAGATACAAAGTTTGTAAGAGATGTTCTTCTTGATGAAAATCAACTTGCCGAATCATTGCTCTTTTTTTCAGCTTCCAACCACCTGTTGCGCACTCCCGCTAAAGTCGCGGCTCTTCGCAGTTTTTTAATAGCGAAATTTCACGCTTTTTCCCTGCTTGCCAAGCTTACAAAGGGAAATGACAATTTATATACCCCTGCGAAAAACATTTCTTATTCTGTTGTTTTTACTTTAATGGCGGAAGATGTTTATTTTTCGTGTCTGGATGATCCAGGTTTTTCTGATAACACTAAATCAAAACTTGTAAATGATTTAATCGCGCTTTGGGACAGCGGCAAGGATACAAGAAGTATTCATCATCTTATGGCGCTTTCTTCGCTTTGGACAGCGAGGGATTCCGCTCCGCCAAGTTTTGGAACGATGGACGGTAATACGGAATTGCTGCGTATTTCCATCGACATGGGGATAGAAACCGAATGGGTAGAATTCCTTAAAGAAGAATCCACAAACGAAAATACCAGATGGGCATTGGAAGAATTTCTTTTTGGCTTGTCGTATGAAGAAATTTTACAGGTTCGAAGCAGGCTAAAACGTTATGGAGTAACATCTGTAAGCCATGATGAAGTGAGATCATACCTTGATTCCAAACCCGTATATTCAATGTTTGATGATCGCGACCCAAGCGCGATTTACGACTTTTTTATCGAAAGACGAGATTCTTGCACATTACGGAAAAAAGTAAACGCGCCCGGTCCTCGTCAAACGTTAGAAGAAATTTACTTAAAATATCGAATAATACTTGAATCAAGCTAATTCAATATTTTTGGACTTCGTCGTTTAAATGCTCGATTACAATTCCCGCCTTTTCAAACATGTCAAGTGAATCTTCGCTGTCCTGATAACGGCGCTGGCAGACCACACGTTTTATTCCGCAATTAATTATCAACATGGCGCATGTTCTGCATGGGGTCATACGGCAGTAAAGGGTAGCGCCGTCAATGGAAATACCTTGTTTAGCAGCCTGACAAATGGCGTTTTGTTCGGCATGGACGGTTCTTACGCAATGGGTGGTTTCTCTGCCGTCTTCATGAAGTACTTTTTTAAATTGATGTCCCACATCGTCGCAGTGCGGAAGTCCCGCTGGAGCGCCTACATAACCTGTGACTAAAATCTGCCTGTCTTTAGCGATAACGCAGCCCGACCTTCCCCTCTCACAGGTTGCCCGTTTGGAAATTGCTTCACAGACTTCCATAAAATATTCATCCCAGCTGGGTCTTATATAATTATCCATTTTTTCCCCTTCGGTGTTTGAGTATATCATTTTTTTTGAGTTTTTAGCTACTAATTGCCTATAATTATTGAAAAATTTGAAGATTTACGCGAATTCTGCCGATAATGAAGAGCCGTGAAGTATCTACATAGAATTATTTTATTATTTTTACTGGTAAGCGTCCTTTCCTCCGGCGCGCTTGCCTCTGATGAGCTGATCCATGTAGTCGGGAGAGGTGAAACTATTTATTCACTTTCCCGATTATATGGAGTAATCGCAGCTGATCTTATGAGAGTTAATGGCATAACAGATCCTTCAACACTTCAGGCGGGAAGAAGGCTTGTGATACCGTCATCAAACGACGCGCCGTTACCATTAACAAATACTCAATCGCTGGTCGATTATCGCGTCATAAGAGGCGATACGCTTTTTAGTATTGCCAGAACCAACGGGATTACATTGCAAAATTTATTGGATATTAACAGGTTTTCTTCTAATCATGTTCTTAGAGCAGGTGATGTGATAAAAGTACCGGGGCATGGTACAACCGCGGTTACTAATAATCTGCCTGTTAATAATACCGTAGGCGCTAATACCTCCGGTAATCGAGCGCCAAGCGGTCTTTATGCTTTAAGGTGGCCTGTAGTTCCAAAGGAAATAACTTATATGACAGACCAAATGGGTGTTGTTGTTGAAGGTGAACAATTTGAATCTGTATTGAGTTTGACTCAAGGGAATGTTGTATCCGCTGGACCCTGGAGAAAATTTGGCAGAGTAGTAATAGTAGAAACGACCGGCGGATATTATTACATGTACGGCGGATGTGAAACAATTACTGTTAATGTAGGTGATAGAATAACACCTGGGATGGAATTGGGAAAATTGGGTATTAATTCGGTATCCGATAGACCACAGCTTTTTTTCATGGTTTTTCGAAATGAAACACCCATGGATCCCGCGTTGGCACCCAGAGCTGGAAATAATTTAAGGACTTAAGAGGTAAGTGATGGAGATTGGAATTGAAAAAGTTGGTAAACGTTCCAGGAAGTTACTGGATAAAAATCATAAAAGATTAAAATCTCAAAAAGAATCAGATCCGCTGGCGTTATACTTCAGGCAGATATCGAAGTTTCCGCTTTTGACTCTTCAGGAAGAACAGAACATCGGCGAAAAAATTATTAGTTTGCGCGCTAAAATAAAAGAATATGAATCGGAAAAAAAGAAAAATAAAACCGATGGCTGCGCTGGTGCCGGCGGCGCCGATAAAACATCTGAAAAAGCGGCATTAGACAGCGCTCTTTTACATTACAAAAACGCGATGATAAACGCCAATTTGCGCCTTGTTGTATCTATCGCGAAAAATTACCAGCACCGCGGACTTTCTCTTTTGGATTTAATTGACGAAGGAAATATCGGTTTAATAGAAGCTGTTGAACGTTTTGATTATACAAGAGGCTGCCGTTTTTCTACTTATGGAACATGGTGGATAAGACAGGCTATCATTAAAAGTATTGCTGACAAGGGTCGTGTTATTCGTATACCCATTCATATGCTTAATACAATTAAAAAATGTTATTATGTCGCGAAGCAGCTAACACATGATCTTGGAAGGGATCCAAACGAAGAAGAATTATCTGAATATCTTGGCGTTCCTGTTTCCAAAGTAAAAGAAATTGTAAAATTATCTCAGGAAACTACAAGCCTTGATACTATCGTAGATGATGGAAATCTAACCCGCCTCGCGGATTTAATAAAAGATGATGTACGGGCGGAACCTTTTGAAATGGTATTCTCCATGACATTACAGGAAACAATGGGCGGGATTCTTTCGCAGTTATCTGAAAGAGAAATGAAAATTATTCAACTTCGATTTGGTCTGACAGGTGAAAATCCTCTTACTCTTGAAGAAACAGGAAAATATCTTGGCATTACCCGCGAACGTGTCCGTCAAATTCAGGAAAAAGCTATCTGGAAACTCCGTACTTTACAGGAACTGCGAGAGCTTAGGGAAAATACTTAAATTTTCTTTATATCTTCATTCATCTCTTTAATTGTAGGCGGCTCGGCTCCGTATCTTGTACAGACAAAAGCGGCGGCTTTATTCGCGTAACAAAGAGCGTCATGTAAATCAGCTTCGTTTAAATTGACAATAGCGTTATGCGACATTTTACCAATTTGTTCAAGGCGCGCGAGAAACGCTCCGTGGAAAGTATCTCCCGCTCCCACAGTGTCGGCAATTTTTGGAATTTGAATGCCGGGAGCAAAGGCTTTTATTACACTACCGTTTTCACAGCGCAGCATCGCCATTGAACCTTCGTGACCAAGCGTGATTATCGCAAGATGTGTTCCTAATTCAAGCATTTTTTCCAGAGCTTCCTCTGGTTTTAAACCCGGAAAAATATATTCAAAATCTTCGCTGGAAATTTTAGCGATTGTACAAAAGCTTGCCCACTTTTTAAAACGTTCTATATAAAAATCCCGATCTTTAATAAAGTATGGACGTATATTTGGATCAAACGAAATAACTGTTTTTTTCGCTGCTTCTTTTTGTATTAAAGTTTCGATCGCAGTCGCGATGGGTTCCATTGTCATGGAAACAGAACCAAAGATAATACATTTTATCTCGCTTGGAACTGAAGGCAGCTCTTCAACTGAAAGCAAGCGGTCTACTGTTCCTTCATCGTAAAAAGCGTATTGTGGCTGTCCGTCTTTTTCTGTTTTTATAAACACTAAAATAGGGTTTTCATTACTTCGGATTAATAAATCGACATTTACATTATTTTCCTGTAAACGTTTAACTTGAATGTCGCCGAAAAAGTTTTTGGAAAGCCGCCCGAAAAATGTAGCCTTACTATTTAACCTTGCTATGGCGATGGATGTATTATAGGAACATCCGCCTGGCAGGGGTTTAAAAACATTATCATGCAAAAACATATCAATTACAGCTTCACCAACGCATAAATACATAGATTTTTCCTTTTTTTTATTATAACATAAAAAAGAATATGCGTATAATCAAAATTTTTGACACAACTTTAAGAGACGGCGAACAGGCTCCGGGTTGTAGCATGAATTTACAGGAAAAAATTGAAGTCGCTAAGCGCCTTGAAAAACTCGGTGTCGATATTATCGAAGCCGGTTTTCCCGTTTCCAGTCCCGGGGATCTCGAAGCGGTAAAAGTTATTTCTTCTATTGTAAAAAATTGCACGGTTGCCGCCTTGTGCAGATGCCTCGAAAAAGATATAAACGCGGGCTGGGAAGCGCTTTCTAACGCTGTTTCCCCGCGTATTCATGTATTTTTAGCGACAAGCCCGCTTCACATGGAATACAAATTAAAAATGACAGAAGAGCAAGTGCTGGAGCAGGCTGTTTCCTGTGTAAAGTACGCTAAAGAATTTTGTAATGATATCGAATTTTCCGCGGAAGACGCTTCCAGAAGCGACCCAAAGTTTGTTTGTAAAGTATTTGAAGAAGTAATAAAAGCAGGCGCTCTTACTGTTAATTTTCCCGATACTGTAGGTTACGCTATGCCGCAGGAGTTCGGCGAACGTATACGTTATGTGAAAGAAAATACTAAAGGAATCGAAAAAGTTTGTCTTTCTGTGCATTGTCACAATGATTTGGGACTTGCTGTAGCTAACAGTATCGCCGCTATCGTTAACGGAGCGGATCAGGTTGAGTGTACGATTAACGGCATAGGAGAGCGGGCAGGCAACGCTTCGCTTGAGGAACTTGTTATGGGATTAAAGGTACGGGGCGATTATATAAATGCCGATACCAAAATCGATACAACCAAAATTTATTCTGTAAGCCGTCTTGTGTCGCAGGTGACAGGAGTAAAAATACAGCCGAACAAGGCAATAGTAGGCGAAAACGCGTTCGCTCACGAAGCGGGAATACATCAACATGGCGTTCTTACAAACAGGCAAACATACGAAATTATGACACCGCAGTCAATCGGAATTCCAAAAGGGATGTTGTTTTCGTCTAACAGTCTTGTGCTTGGCAAACATTCAGGCCGCCATGCTTTTGAAGAACGTTTAAAAGAATTAAATATAACAATCGACAATGAAACTTTTGAAAAAGTATTTGAAGGTTTTAAAAACCTGACAGATAAAAAAAAGACAGTAAACGATCGCGACATTGAAGCGCTTGTGATGGATAATACAGCTTCCGTACCCGAAACATGGAAGCTCGTTCATTGGTCTGTAAATACAGGTTCCGCGGCTTGCGCGAAAGGTGATATTCGATTACAGAATAAAGAAGGTGTTTTTTCTTCCGCAAACGCGATGGGGGATGGTCCTCTCGACGCTATTTTTAAAGCTATTAATCAAATTGTAGGAAAAGAACCAGAGCTTGAATTGTATGACTTAGGCGCGATTACAGGCGGTTCATCCTCGCAGGGAGAAACAATTGTTAAAATATCGCTGAACGGAAGGCGCTGGAACGGTCGCGGTGTTTCAACCGATGTGATAGAATCTTCTATAAAGGCATATCTGTCGGCGATTAATGCCATGGAGTTTGAATTAAAATGAGTACAAATAAATTTGATATTGAAATACTTGACACCACTTTGCGTGATGGCGCGCAGGGTGAAAGTATAACATTTTCACTGCGTGACAAACTTGCTGTTACAGAAACTCTAGACGAACTTGGCGTTACATTGATAGAAGCGGGAAATCCAGGCAGTAATCCCAAAGATATGGAATATTTTCGCCTAACGGATAATTTAAATTTAAAAAATTCAAAAATCTGCGCTTTCGGTTCAACCCGTAAAAAAGGGATTAAAGCCTGTGACGATATCCAGCTTCGCTCTCTTTTAGACGCGGGTACGCAAACAGTTGTTATCTTCGGCAAAAGCTGGGACTTACATGTGAATAAAGTGCTTAGAGCGCAGCCGCAGGAAAATCTTGATATGATAGCCGAAACAATTGATTTTTTAAAAAAGGAAGGCCGCTGTGTTATATATGACGCCGAGCATTTTTTTGACGGTTACATTGGAAATAAATCTTACGCTCTTTCTACAATACAAACAGCTTTTGACGCAGGCGCGGATTCAATAGTGTTATGCGACACAAACGGAGGAACTTTAACAGATAAAGTTACAGATGCGGCTTATGAAGTAAAAGAATTAATGCCAAATACTGTATTTGGAATTCACGCTCATAATGACTGCGGTTTGGCTGTCGCTAATTCAATTGCCGCAATACAAAAAGGTTTTACTCATGTTCAGGGAACACTTGTAGGTTTCGGCGAAAGATGCGGTAATACATCTCTCGCGGCATTAATTCCAACCTTGGAACTAAAAATGTCTTTACATTGCTTGCCTGCGGGAAATCTTAAGCGTATCGGAGAGATGACAAGGCGGGTAGCGGAAATAGCGAATGTAATTATAAGCGATGATATGCCATATGTTGGGACACATGCTTTTTCTCATAAAGCGGGTATGCACTCGGACGGTGTAATAAAAACAAATCTTTCTTTTGAGCATATAAATCCGTCTGCTGTCGGCAATGAACGCCATCTTTTAATGAGCGAAGTAGGCGGACGCGCCGCAATCGCGGAACGTGTAAAATTAATTGAACCTTCTATAGATAAAGATCATCCTGTGGTTATTTCGTTAGCCGAAAAATTAAAAACCCATGAAGCGTTAGGATGGGCTTATGAAGGAGCGAACGCGAGTTTTGATATTTTAATTTTAAGGGAATTGAAACGTTATACGCCGTTTTTTAATATCGAAGCGTATCGTGTAATGAGCGAACACCCAAAAGGCAGCAAGATAGAGTGTTCAAACGCATGGGTAAAGGTTCAAGTGGGAGACAAGTCTGAAGTTGCCGCCGCGGAAGGAGTGGGTCCTGTTGGCGCGTTAGACAGCGCTTTGCGCCGCGCTCTTACAAGTTTTTATCCCGGTCTTTCAAAGATGAGGTTGGAAGATTACAAAGTGCGTGTTATTGACGGCAAAGACGCTACCGCCGCTCAGGTTCGTGTTTTAATTGAATCCACAGACGGGCAAAAAACATGGAATACAATCGGAGTAAGCGCCGATATTATCGACGCGAGTCGTATCGCGCTTATGGATTCAATTGAATATATGTTAATCAGTGAAAATAAATGAAATATACAGGCGCGAAAATACTTATAGAATCTCTAATTAAAAACGGCGTGGATACAATTTTCGGATTACCGGGAAGCGCTGTTTTGCATATTTATGACGAGCTTTACAAATACAAAGATAAAATCCGTCACATTCTGGTAAGCCACGAACAACACGCCGCGCACGCCGCTGACGGTTACGCCCGTTCAACAGGAAGGGTAGGTGTATGTCTCGCGACATCGGGACCTGGAGCTACCAATCTTGTAACAGGAATCGCGACTGCGTTTGTAGACTCTGTTCCGATTGTTGTAATTACAGGTAATGTAGGAACATCACTGCTTGGCAAGGACAGTTTTCAGGAAGTGGATATCGCAGGCATAACAATGCCGATTGTTAAACATAACTGGATTGTTGAAGATGTAAATAGTTTAACGGAAATTATAAACGAAGCGTTTATTGTGGCGCAAGCAGGAAGACCGGGTCCTGTTTTAATAGATATTCCAAAAGATATTAGCAGCGCTGTTTGTGAATATAGCAATGAACAGAGAACAGAGAACAATGAACAGAGAGCTATGCGTTTTTCTGATAGAGCCATGCGATACAAGTTTAATGATATTGATATTGAAAATGTAATAACACTTATTAAAAATTCAAAATACCCTATGATTTTCGCGGGCGGTGGTATAATTCGTTCAGGCGCAAGCGCGGAATTAAAAAAGTTAGCTGAAATATTAGGATCTCCTGTAGCTCTTTCGCTTATGGGTATGGGTGGTATACCTCACGATCATCCATTGTGTACGGGTTTAATCGGAATGCACGGTACTATCGATTCCAGTAAGGCTTTGTGTAAATCTGACTTGTTAATAACACTTGGAGCGCGTTTTTCTGATCGTGTAACAAACGGTGTAAATCAATTCGCTAAAAACGCTAAAATTATTCATATAGACATCGACCCGGCTGAAATTAATAAAAATGTAAATTCAGACATTTTTATTATTGGAGATTTAAAAGAAGTGTTAACGCAGCTTCTTAAAAAAATCCCCGCGGGATTTTCTTCAGAATGGAGTAGTGAAATGGATACATGGAAAAGCGAAACCCTAAACAAAAAACCTGCGGCTTCCAAAAAAACTAAGGCTGCTAAAGCTGCCTTACATCCTTGTTTTATAATTCAGGAAACCGCAAAGGCATTAGGTGAAAACGCGATCATAGTTACTGATGTTGGTCAGCACCAAATTTGGACAGCTCAGTATTATCCGTTTAAAAATCCGGGAAGTTTTCTAAGTTCAGGCGGAATGGGTACTATGGGTTTTGGAATGGGCGCTGCCGCGGGGGCTAAATTAGCAAATCAAAATTTGCCTGTAGTTCTTTTTACAGGAGATGGGTGCCTTCGTATGAACAGCGCGGAAATGGCAACGTTGGTTAAATATAAATTGCCTGTATTAATTATTGTTTTTAATAACGGCACTCTTGGAATGTTACGCCAGTGGCAAAAGCTGCTATTTAAAGCAAATTATTACGAAACTAACCTTGACAATAATTGCCCTGATTTTGTTAAACTTGCCGCCGCCTATGATGTACCTGCTTTTCGTTCTGAGGATGAAGAATCTTTTTTACAAGCGCTTGAAAAAAGTTCTTCTATCCTCGCTTCAGGTAAACCTGTATTAATAGAAGTAATTATCAATAAAGATAAACAAGCAGAAATGGTCAAATAATAAAAGCAGTTATTCTTTGTCTTTTGCCTCTTGCATTAAAATCTTTATTAATTCGTCCAAATCTCTTTGAGGCACCTGTTCGTCTTTTATTTGAACAGTTTTTATTTTTCCAGTTTCATCATCAATCACGTATAAATTACCATTTATTGTATAAACTTTTTTACCCATTTTTTCCTCCTATAGTACATTATTTATATTATACTATATTATTTCCCTGCTGTCCATTTTAAAGCGTTGTCCAGTAATTTTTGAAACTGCGGATTTAACCAAACTTCCAATGTATGCCCGGGTGTTAAAACGCAAACTCTTCCTTTGCCTTGTGCGCGAACATATCCTGCGGTGTAAATCGCCGCTTTGCAATTAAAGTACGGCTCTGTTTCATATTTGCTTTCTTCTCCCTGCGCTGGTGAATGAGAAGCAAGTAAAACATCGGCGTCGTTTTCGGTTATTTCTATTTTGTAATGTTCATCTGTTTCGCAGAATTGTTCTACTCCGTCAGTTACAGGATGAGGCTTTACAGCTTGGACTAAAACAGGGCAATTGTTTGGGTGACCTAAAAAATTGCAGCCGATTAATTTATCGAGCGCGTTTGTGTCTTTGCCGTTTACTAAAGCGCTGTGAACAGCCAAAAGTCCGCCTCCGCCTTCGACAAAATCTATAAACGCGTTTTGTATTTCCTTGCTTTTCCAGGGTTGTTTGTCTGTTTGCGATACTTCATCCATTTTACATATTAAAACAACAGGGTATTGCTGTAATTTTTCTATAGAAAAATCATTCGCGTTTAAAATTATGTCAAATTGATAACCTTTTTGTTTTAAAGGTTCAATTCCGTCAATCGCTACCTGACCCGGGTGATAATAATCATCACAAATTAATAATACTTTCATTTTTATTCCTTTATTTTTTATGCTAGTATTTTTTTTGGTTTTTTGCTATAGTGTTTTCATGTTAGATTATAAATTTATTATTGAAAATATGGCGGATGTAAAGGCGAATATAACCAACCGTTTTATGAAAGCTGATGTCGAATCTGTAGCTGTTTTATACAATAAACGCACAGAACTTACTACCAGTTTACAATCGTTACAACAAAAACGAAACGCGAATGCCGATGCCATGAAAGGCAAGCTTTCCCAGGAAGAGCGAAATGTTCTGATCGAAGAAGGGAAAAAACTTAAAGAAGAAATCGCTGTTATGGAAACTGAACTGGCGGCAGCGGAAACACAGCTTATAACCGAAGCGCGGAAAATTCCAAACATGGCTCATCCGCAGGCTCCTGTCGGCAAAGAAGAAAAAGACAACTTTGAAGTTAAAAGGGTGGGGCAGCCGCCAAAATTTGATTTTGAACCGGTTGACCATGTAAAATTGGGAGTCGACCTTGATATAATCGATTTTGATTCCGCTACAAAGGTGTCAGGCACTAAATTTTACTATCTAAAAAACGAAGGCGTATTTTTAGAACTTGGTCTTGTGCGTTACGCGCTAGATATTTTACAAAAAAAAGGGTTTACTCCATTTATAACACCCGATATCGCCAAAGAGGAAATAATCGAAGGTATCGGTTTTAATCCTCGCGGAGCCGAGTCTAATATTTATTCGCTTCAAGACGAAGGAACCTGCCTTGTAGGAACTGCTGAAATCACATTAGGCGGATATTACCAGAACAATATTCTAACAAGGGAAATGCTTCCTTTGCGTATGGCAGGTCTTTCTCATTGTTTCAGGCGCGAAGCAGGGGCGGCAGGTCAGTTTTCCAAAGGTTTATACCGCGTACATCAATTTACAAAACTGGAAATGTTTGTTTTTTGTTTACCCGAAGATTCTGAAAAACATCACGAAGAATTGCGTATTATAGAAGAAGAAATTTTTGAAGGCTTAAACATTCCGTTTAGGGTTGTTGATACCTGTACCGGCGATTTAGGCGCTCCCGCATACCGTAAGTGGGACTTGGAAGCGTGGATGCCCGGGCGCAATGGCGGCGAATGGGGAGAAGTTACATCAACTTCCAATTGTACAGATTATCAAGCAAGGCGATTAAATGTTCGTTTTAAAGACACAGACGGCAAAAATAAATTTGTTCATATGTTAAACGGAACGGCGATTGCTGTTTCACGCGCCATTATCGCCATTTTGGAAAATTTCCAGCAAGCCGACGGCTCTATTAAACTGCCTCAGGCGCTCGTTCCATATTGCGGCTTTGAAGTTATCAAGAAAAAATAAGGGAAAATAAAAGGAGAGGTTATGGGTAATTATCAGATGTTAATTGGTTTTGGACTTTACATGGCAGCGATGATCACAATGGGTTTGTGGTATTCATTACGTCACAAAAATGAAAGCCCGGAAGAATACTTTTTAGCGAAAAGAAAATTTGGTCCGTGGCTGACTGCGTTAAGCGCGCAAGCTTCGGATATGTCCGGCTGGCTTTTGATGGGACTTCCCGGAGTCGCGTATTTCTTTGGACTTGCAGACGCGTTCTGGACAATACTCGGTCTTTTTATCGGCACATGGGTTAACTGGGTTTTAGTCGCGAAAAGACTACGCTCTTATTCACAAATTGCAGATAACGCGATTACGTTGCCGGAATTTTTCAGTAAACGTTTTCATGATAATAAAAGAGTGTTACTCGCGATCGCGGCAGTTATCAGTCTTTTGTTTTTCTCAATTTATGTCGGCGCGCAGTTTATTGTTGTAGGTACATTATTTCAACATCTTTTTGGTTTTAATATGGTAATCATGATCATAATAGGAGCTTTAGTTGTTTTAGCTTACACCTTGATTGGCGGTTTTTTAGCAGTCGGAGTAACAGACATGGTTCAGGGTATGCTCATGGTAACATCCCTTACTCTTGTTATGGTTTTTGGTATTCATCACGCGGGCGGATTTTCCGGTATTTATGAAAACTTAAAAGAATTTCCTAACTTTATGAGTTTCTTTGGTATCGCGGAGCAAACAGGTATTGTTAACGGCGTGCCTCAATTTTCCGCGGGACATTCGTTAACTTTTATCGCGATCATCAGTACGATGGCGTGGGGTCTTGGGTATTTTGGAATGCCTCAGGTTCTAGTCAGGTTTATGGCAGTAAATAAAACTTCCAGTTTAAAGCAGTCAATCAGAATTGCTGTTACATGGGTTTTTATCGCTCAGGTGGCGGCTGTTGCTATCGGTCTTATCGGAAGATCATTATTCGCGGGAGAATACGCGACAGGTAATGAAGCTGAAAGTATTTTTATATTGATGTCACAGCAATTTTTCCCGCCGCTTTTGGCAGGTATTATTATATCAGGAATTCTCGCGGCTAGTATGAGTTCAAGCGATTCATATTTATTGATTGTTTCTTCATCGCTTGCGAACGATATTTACAAAGGCATTTTTAACAAAAACGCGTCCGAGAAAAAAGTTATGTGGATTGCGCGTATCACCATGTTGATGGTAACAATCTTTGGAATTATTGTCGCGGCAACAGGTAACGATACAATTTTCCAGGTTGTAGCTTACGCCTGGGCAGGTCTTGGCGCGTCTTTTGGTCCGTTAGTTTTATTCTCTCTTTTCTGGAAACGCACAACATTCCCCGCTGCAGTTGCGGGAATGTTAACAGGCGGCGGCGTTGTATTAATTTGGCGTAACTTTATCCGCCCTCTTCACGATATGTTAAATGTATACGAACTGCTTCCCGCGTTTATCATTTCATGTTTGGTGATTTTACTCGTGAGCTTAAAGACTAAAAAACCGTCTGAAGATATCGAAAAAGAATTTGAAGCGGCAAAAGTTGCTGAATTTTAATTAGGAGAGACATGTGTATAAGTCCGTTGACGCGAAAGTAAATTTCCCTAAACTTGAAGAAGAAGTTCTTGAATTCTGGGAACAAAACCGTATTTTTGAAAAATCTCTTGAACAGCGAAAAAACGTGCCAGAATTTGTTTTTTACGACGGTCCCCCTTTTGCTACAGGGCTGCCGCACTTTGGGCATTTTGTTCCAAGTACAATAAAAGATATAATTCCCCGTTATCAGTGCATGAAAGGCAAAAAAGTTGAGCGGCGCTTCGGCTGGGATTGTCACGGGCTTCCTGTTGAAAATTTAATTGAAAAAGAATTAAATCTAACATCAAAAACCGCAATCGAAGAATACGGTATTGCCAATTTTAACGAAGCTTGCCGCGCTTCTGTTTTGCGTTATGTGAAAGAATGGCAGACTACGATTACGCGTCTTGGAAGATGGGTCGATTTTAATAATGATTATAAAACAATGGAACCGGATTACATGGAAACAATCTGGTGGGTAATGAAATCTCTTTGGGATAAAGGATTGCTTTACGAAGGTCATTACATCCTGCCGTATTGCCCGCGATGCGCTACGGTTCTTTCCAATCATGAACTTAACCTTGGCGGATACAAAGATGTGCATGACCCGGCGATAACTGTAAAATTTAAAGTGTCAGATAACAAAAAAGAATTAAACATTCCGCGAAACACTTATTTGCTGGCGTGGACAACAACTCCCTGGACATTGCCGTCAAACCTCGCTCTTACAATGGGTGCTGATATCGATTATGTATTAATAGAAGATACATCAACTAACTGTAATTACATTCTCGCGCATACACGTATTGATTCATATTTTAAAGAATACAAAATAATCTGGCAAAAAAAAGGTTCGGATATTGCAGGTCTTTCATACGAACCGCTTTTACCGTATTTTTCTGATACACCTAACGCCTTTCGTGTATTTTTAGGAGATTTTGTTACAACACAAGACGGCACAGGAATTGTGCATACCGCTCCAGGTTTTGGCGAAGATGACGCTCGTGTGTTAAAAGGAACAGGTATACCTGTTATATGCCCTGTCGACGCGGAGTGTAAGTTTACTTCCGAAGTAACTGATTTCGCGGGACTCTTTGTAAAAGACGCGGACAAGGGAATTATCGAAAAACTTAAAATAGAAGATAAACTTTTAAAACGCGATCAGCTTCTTCACGCTTATCCGCACTGCTGGCGCTGTTCCAGTCCTCTTATCTACCGCGCTGTAGGTTCGTGGTTTGTAAGTGTAGAAAAAATAAAACAGGACTTGTTAGATGCAAACAATCAGGTTTATTGGGTGCCCGAACATATTAAACACGGCAGATTTGGAAAATGGCTGGAAGGAGCGCGCGACTGGGCAATCAGCCGAAGCCGATATTGGGGTAATCCAATTCCAATCTGGCGATGTTCTGAATGCGCGAAAACAATTTGTATTGGCAGCCGCGCCGAATTAAAAGAACTTTCAGGAGTTTACCCCGATGATCTTCACAAACATTTTGTAGACGAAATAAAAATCACGTGTAAATGCGGATCGACAATGAATCGTATACCAGAAGTTCTTGATTGCTGGTTTGAATCAGGGGCTATGCCTTACGCGCAGAATCATTATCCTTTTAAAAACAAAGATTTTTTCGAAGCTCATTTTCCATCAGATTTTATCAGCGAAGGACTCGATCAAACACGAGGATGGTTTTACACCCTAACAGTTCTCGCGGCGGCGTTATTTAAAAAACCCGCGTTTAAAAACTGTGTTGTAAACGGTCTTGTTCTTGCTACGGACGGTAAAAAAATGAGTAAGAGCCTTCGCAATTATACAGACCCTACCGAAGTAATTAATTTGTTCGGCGCGGATGCCTTGCGGCTTTTTTTGGTACATTCTGCCGTAGTAAAAGCGGATGACTTGCGTTACAGCGATGAAGGTGTGCGCGAAGTTATGAAAAGTATCATTATCCCGCTTTGGAACGCTTACAGCTTTTTTATAACTTACGCGAATATTGATAAAGTAACAGCGACAGAAGCTCCCGAAAATCCAGTAAATCCATTGGATCAATGGATACTTTCGGAAGTACAAACACTTGTAGAAAAAACAGGCAGCGCGTTAGAAGCTTACGATCTTAGTAAAGCTATCGATCCTATTTTGCGTTTTATTGACCTGTTAAACAATTGGTACATTCGCCGCTCTCGCCGCAGGTTTTGGCGTTCGGAAAACGACAATGACAAACTGGAAGCGTACGGTACGTTGTACGAAGCGCTTAAAACACTAATAACTATCGCGGCTCCTTTTATGCCGTTTACTACAGACGCTATCTGGCGCAACCTTCGGCTGGAAAGCGAAAAAGAATCAGTTCACCTAACAGACTTTCCAATACCGGTAGAAAAAAGGCGTGACAAAGCATTGGAACTTCGCATGGCAGCGGTAATGTCCGCTGTTTCAATCGGACGTTCTTTAAGGTCGCAATACAATATAAAAATGAGACAGCCTCTTCGTAAAGCGGAACTTGTTACGCGAAATCAGGATGAAAAAAAATCATTAATCGAAATGGCGGACATTATCCGTGAAGAACTCAATGTAAAAGAAATAATATTTTCTGATAACGAAGAAGATTTGGTTGAATACGAAGTAAAGGCAAACTTCCGCGCGCTTGGCAAGGAACTTGGAAAAGATATGAAAGCCGCTGCCGCCTGCATAGAAGCGCTCAGTCATGCCGAAATTCAAAGCGTTATCGAAGGCGCTTCACTTTCGATTGATGTTCCCTGCGAAAGCGGAACGCGCGCGCTTGAAATAACGATAGATAAACTTGACATCCGCAGAAATGAAAAAGCGAATCTGCGTGTTTTAAACGAAGGAACTCTCACGGTAGGATTGGACACAGAAATTACCCGCGAGCTTTCTATGGAAGGAGATGTTAGAGACCTTATCCGCGGCATACAAAACGCAAGAAAAGAGCAGGGCTTATCGGTTACAGATCGCGTCGAACTTTGTTTATATGGCAGTGACTCTTTAAAAGAAGCATGGGATCGATTTGGAGAAAGCGTCGCGGCGGAAACTTTGGCAGTAAAAACCGAATGGGTCAAAGCTGACGGACAAATCCCGATAGAAGCAGGAGATGAACCTTGGCAGGTAAAAATATCAAAAGCATAAATTTTTCGGAAAATTTTCTCGCAGAGACGCAGAGACGCAGAGAACGCAAAGAGAAATTAGGAATTATCATTAGAAATCAAAGCATAAACCTCAAATCTTCCTTTGCGCCTTTGCGCCTTTGCGTGATCCTCTTCTTTTTTATCTCATGCCAAACTATTCCAAAGGTGCCGGACGCGTTTTTGGAAGACGCGAAATACGTACCCTTAAACAATGGCGCGTCAGTTTATATTTTTGCCGATGTAAAACGCGCGCGTCCAATTTTGGACATCATGCCGCTTGAAGAATTAAACGACGATATGGCAAGTCAAATGTTAAATAGAACAGATTATCTTGCAGCCGCGCTTTTTCCAAAAGAAAGCGGACAGCGTTTCCAGCTTGCCGCGTGGGGAAATTATCCAAGCACAATGGCAGGCATGGCGTTCAATATGGATAAAAACTGGCAAAGCGTACGTACGCAGGCAAATCAATCATACTGGCATTCAAGCGCGAATAAACTTTCGATAACAATGTCATCAAAGCAGGCTTTTATAGCGTCTTCTTTAACAGACGACCCTTTTTTTCCTATTGCCGCTTTTCCCGGCAAGGAAATACCCGAAGGATTTAATTCATTCCGTAAAGATTCTCCGCTTTCTTTTTGGATCGAAAACCCTGGTCCCGTAATCGCGAGAGCGTTAACGCAAATTGGGTTCAGGTTTCCGATACAGCAGTTTTTTATCAACCTATATGAAGTTGATGTAAATTACGAAGCGATGATTAGGCTTCAGTTTAACAACGCGACTTATGCCCGCGGCACAGCAGCTGTATTAAACCTGGCGGGCAATTTCGCGTCAAATGATCCGATTGCCAAACTATTTCTATCCAATCCGCCTGTTCAAAATGGAAACATCATTGATATAAAAACCGCTATTTTAACCGAAGCGGAGCTTGTTCATGTATTGAATATGTTTATGTTTTAGTTTATAAGGAATACAGTCATGCCTACTTATGAATACGAATGTAAGAGCTGTTCGCATAATTTTGAGGTTTTTCAAGCCATGAGCGATCAGCCGTTAAAAGATTGTCCTGAATGCGGCAAAGAAATCCGGCGGCTCATTTTCGGCGGAGCCGGGGTTATTTTTAAAGGTTCCGGTTTTTATGTAAACGACAAAAGCAAAAGCGGCAATAATGCCGGCGGCAAAAGCAACAATACCGAAAAAACCGATACAAAGACAGAAACAAAAACCGAACAAAGCGCTTCCGCGAGTCCGTGTAAGGAATGTCCCAATAAAGGCGTTTCCGCGTCTTGCCCCGCGTAAAATATACCGATAATATCTGTATCAGTTTATGAAGAAAAAACCACGTTTTTTTTGCGATCATTGCGGTTATGAAGTTGGCAGCGAAGTAAAACTCTGTCCGTACTGCGGCCGCCACTTTGCCTCTATACGCTGTCCTTCCTGCACCTATTCAGGTCCTGACAGAATGTTTCAAAACGGCTGCCCGATGTGCGGTTATTCCGCTCCTCCCGCGCCTAAATCATCAAAATCAAAACAGATTAAACAACCTCGAACAAAAAAATATCATCAGCCGGCTCAACCTCTACCGTTCTGGACTTATGCCGCCGCTGTTTTTTTTCTTTTACTTGTGATCATGCTTCTTTCCTGGCTGATAACAGGTTGATAAAAATGATTGAAACCGACACTATCACATAAACGTATCATATCAGCTGTTTCAGTTAATTATTGTTTAATCCAAATATCCAAATCTACATCAATAGCTTGAGTTCTGGCGGCGTTAACAGCAAAAATAAACACTCCTTCATCATCTTTAGATGCGCATGAACAGTTTGATGATGTAACTTTAAATGTCATTGTATAACCATTTGGAAAGGTAGCATTGTATGGTGCCGGTACCGCGAATGGCTCCAATTCGATTATTGTAGATTTAATAGTTCCATTATCTTTCGCGTTAGGGTAGCCGGCGTGAGTAACTGTCATAGTTGTGGATTTTAAAACCGTAGTCCAGGTTATGTTGCCGCTAGTCCATTTCCATGTACCTCTTAATTCACTTGGTACTTTTGTATTATTACTGTCGCCGCCGCTATCATCACAAGTTAAAAAAACAAGCCCGATTATTGTAATAAACGCGATTATTCCCAGTAACTTAATTGTGTTCTTCATAATAAACTCCTTTGTATTCTGAAAAAACCATATAATATATACCAAATTATCAACCGCTTTTAAAATTAAAACATCCGTGTAAAACGCACAGTTTTCAGGAAAAAAAGTTGAAATCTTGTGCGTTAACACACAAATGAACATGAAAAAGGTGCCTGTCACCTTTTTTCGAATTTACTCACGCTCGAACTTTAGTTCGCAGACGCCAAGAACGCAGAGGCGCAAAGGGAAAACGGTAATAGGTATTTATGCGCTACTTTATAAAAATCCGCGTCTTTCCGTGGACTATATTATTAAGTTTTACCTTTCCTATAAAATTTTTATGCAATATTACTTGAAATTTTATGTATTTTGAGATAGATTAGAATTATGAAACAAATAGTAACTCTTGAAGTAGAAAATATCGCGGTTATGCAATTATTAAAAAATCTAGCAGAGGTAAGCCTTGTTAAGTTTGCTTTAAATCAACCGTCAAATGACGATTTAATAATCGCGCAAATAAATGAAGTTTGCAAAGAAGTAGATACGTCATTAGATCCGGGTATATATCGAGCTCAAATGGAAACATTACAAGGTGACGACTGGTAATGATAAAAGGTGAAATATGGTGGGCTAACTTACCCGATGATCCTTATGGTTCTGAGCCGGGAAAACTTCGTCCTGTAATAATAATTCAAAATGATTTATTCAATCGTAGTTCTATAAATACTGTGATTTGCGCTGTTATCACATCAAATATGAAACTTGCTCAAATGCCTGGAAACATCATATTGGAAAAAGGTGTTTCTGGTTTAGATAAAACGTCGGTTATAAATTTTTCTCAAATTGCTACAATTGATAGGACAAGATTAACAGAACATATTTCAATGTTACCAAAAAGTTTTATTGATAAAATTAATGAAAGCATAAGGTATATTTTTGACGCTTAATAACATGTTTTTTTGATGAAGAAATTAGGTTTAGTGACTGCCAACAATTTCACAGAGACACAGAGCCGCAAAGAAAAGAATCAAGAATTTTAACACGAAAATCCACGAACCTTTACTTCGATATTTATTCGTGATTTTTCGTGAGCGTTCCGAAGGAACGTTTTTGTGATTATAAATTCTTCAAAAAATGCCATGCACTACCACATATAGCGTATCATGACACCTAACGACACTACGAAAAAGTGGTACCTGTTACACCTGCGTTACCACCCGAAACATTACACATGAAACGCAGAAGAATTAATACAAGAAGAGTTCACGCAAAGACGCTAAGCCGCAAAGAGCGCAGAGGAAGAAGAATTTAACCACAGAGTACTGCAACTAAAGTTGCTTGGAGTTTCACGGAGGAAGAGTAACTTTAGTGTCCGCGGATTATACTTACTAAGTTCATCTTAATCCGTGAAAATCAAGAGGAGAACCTTCGCTTTACAAGCTCGGTTGAGGTTCCGTGTTTATCAGCAGATAATTATCATGGTATTAGTCACCACTACATTTGACAAAAAATAATCGGTATTATACTATTTAATTAAGACTTGTTAATTTATGAGGTGTAAAGTTATGAGATCTATCAATGTTCAAATATCAGAAGTTGAATACAATGCTTTCGGATTTTTGAAAGATAATATTCCATTTTCTGAATTTGCTGATTTAATAGAACGGCAGATGGCTCGGCAAGCACTACGACGTTGTGTTTCGCTTGCTGATAGTCAAGGTCTTTCGAACATGTCTATAGATGAAATTAATTCTGAAATAAATGCAGTAAGAAATTGTAAAAAATAATCCTCGATACAAATATTATTGTTTCATCTCTTATTCAAAAGAGTTATCCTCATTATATTTAAAGACAAAGATGACAACAAATTACTGGAATTGGCTGATGAATGTAATGCCGATTTTTTAATTAGCGGTAATCATCTTGATTTTGATATAAAACAATATAAAAACACACAGATTTTATCACCTCGTGACTTTTGGGAAAAAAGTGACTGACACTCTCAGGGAATTCACTCTCGCCAAGACGCAAAGGAAGAATTACCCAAGAGACTTCTGATTTAATTTGTGCTGAAGCCAATTTTTTTAGTTTTTGGCGGTGTTTCAATGAGGTTGTTAAGTGCAATGATGATTTTTTCTATTGTTTTATCTTGTTTTGATATTTTATAATCTGTATTTTCAATGTGAAGCATAAGAAGTTTACGTAGTTCTTCAATTTGATTATCTTTATTTTGCGATAGTACATA
>WQXE01000019.1 GCA_009784995.1 Treponema sp.
ATGAACTTTCTGTAAATATGAATAAAACTTCAAATTCTGTTGATGAAATATCAAAGAACTTTGAAGGAATTCAAGACCTTGAAGACAGACAGCATCAGGGTTCAATCGAAGTAGACAAATCACTTAACATTATCAGGGACAACATTGATTATCAGGCAAAATTGATCGAAGAACAAACAGAAAGCGTTAATACATCATCTTCAGCTATAGAAGAAATGACAGCTAACATTCATTCTGTTAACAAAACACTTGTAGAAAACAGCAAATGTGTAGAAAACCTCGCAGACGCGTCCGAACAAGGAAGAACAGCGCTTCAGGGAGTTGTACAAAAAATTCTTGATATCGCGAAAGATTCAGAAGGTCTTTTGGAAATTAACTCCGTTATGGATAATATCGCGGCGCAAACAAACCTGCTTTCTATGAATGCCGCTATCGAAGCCGCTCACGCGGGTGAAGCGGGAAAAGGTTTTGCCGTTGTCGCGGATGAAATCAGAAAACTTGCCGAATCTTCGTCACAGCAGTCAAAAACAACAGCTTTAATGTTAAAGAAAATAAAAACTTCGATTGACAGCATTACAAAATCTTCTAACGATGTTTTATCTCGCTTTGAAGCGATTGATACAGGCGTAAAAGAAGTAACAGAACATGAAGTAAATATCCGTAACGCGATGGAAGAACAGGCAATCGGAGGACAGCAGATACTTGAATCTGTCGGACGTTTAAAAGAAATTACAATATCTGTTCAAAAGGGTTCAGAAAAAATGTCGGATTCCGGCACTAATCTTATTAGGGAAACAGATTCTTTCATCAAACTTAGCGGAGACGCGATTAAAGGAATGAACGACATTGTAAACGGAGCGTTAAAAGAAATTAAAGTCGCGGTAACTCATGTTACGGAAATGAGCGAAAAGAACAATCAAAACTTCGGCGATCTAAAATCAGAAACAATGAAGTTCAAAGTTACATCAGGTGATGAAAAGAAAAAGATTCTTGTTATCGACGATGATAGAAACCATCTTACAATGACCAAGAGTTTCCTTGACAGTACTTATGAAGTTATCACAGTTGAATCCTGCGAAGAAGCGTTAAAAAATCTATTCAACGGTCTTATACCTAACTTTATCTTACTCGACTTAATGATGCCGCAAGTAGACGGTTGGGAAACATTCGAAAGGTTAAAAAGAATCACCGTTCTTAATAATACTCCATTGGCAATATTCACATCATCAGATGATCCGGCGGATCAAAGTAAAGCGAGAGAAATGGGAGCGATTGATTATATCAAGAAACCATGCAAGAAGAGCGAGTTATTGGAAAGATTGGAAAAACATATTAGAGGTTAATTTAAAAATTACCTCTTATTCAGAATGGTAGTCGATTAGAGTAGTAATCGGAGTGGGGTCTAAAACTTCCTTGTAATTAAGGAATGGAAGCCCCACTACACCGAAAATATCAGGAACTTCGGCGCCGCCTTCGATTAATATCGATCTCGCTGCGTTTAAAGTGCCTCCAGTCGCGATTAAATCGTCTGTAAGCAGAATACGTTTACCTTTTGGGACATCGGCGCTGTGAACTTCTATTTCCGCTTGTCCGTATTCCAAATTATATTTTTTCGCGAGAGTGATACCCGGCAGTTTTCCTTTTTTGCGGATTGGAATTAAAGGAATACCAAGCCTTTCCGCGAATGGAGCCGCGAATAAAAACCCTCGCGCTTCTATCGCCGCGATAGCTTCTATCTTTTTATCTTTGTATATGTCTATCATTCTGTCTATGCAGAATTTAAACGCGACAGGCGCCGCCAGAATACTTGTAATATCATAAAATAAAATTCCCTTTTTGGGAAAATCCGGTACTTTTCTTACATAGTCATCCAGGTTAAAATCAGACATGTTTCTCTCTCTTAAAATATATTATTCTGTTATGGTTTTAAGCCATTTTTCCAGTTTTGTTTTGTCAATCTCTACATCATTTTCTTTTTTTTCGGCAAGAAACGGCGCCGATACAGCCGCGTCGCAAGTACTTAAAGTTTTCGCGAGATACAATGCCGCTTTTTCGTTTGTAGAAAATATTCCGCACTTTCTTGAGATTAAATTTATATGAGAAAACATTTTACTTAGATATAAAAAAGATTTAGGATTATGTCTTTCACAGCCAACAAAAAAAGTATCAACAGGTAGCAGCATTGTCGTACAAAACCTTTTTGAAGGGATAATCTTTACTTTGTATTCAGGAAGCGCCTGTGATATTGAAAGCGCGATTAAACGAATTGATTTTTTTCCGTCAGTAATAATTAATGCTTTTTTGTTCACTTTATCATCCTATACAATTAAAATGTTGATGTCAATTATTCGCTGTTGTTCCCATACCTTGAACAGTATAATTAACAATTGTCCAGAAATTATCTTTTTTCTCAAGAAAATATGTATAATGTCTTAATTCTGTAAAAGCGGCGTGCCTGTATCTTTGCAAAACAACTACAGAACCTTCGTCGTTATTGTAAACTGTCCTTAAAATTTCAAATGAAGTAGGAATTTGATGAATATCACCATCAACAACCGCGTTTTGCAGGTTTTGTCTGTATTCTGTTACCATTCTTCGCCTTCCGGCTTCGTTTTCAGCGATATATCTGCGCCTTTGCGCCGGGTCACGCTGTACCATTGATTCAATATCTAGATACAGGAAAAATCTTTCCCATTGAGACTGCTGGCGGCCTGTAAGCATATATGTAACAACTTCGTCGGGAGGAATTCTCTGCCTGACTAATACAGCTCCAGTAGCGACATCCATTTCAAGTGGAATACCGTCAGGACCATGAATCGAAGCGGGGCGCAAATTCAAACTTAAAAAATTTGATTCGATTGCCGGAATTACATTTGAACGCAGTAATTCAGGGTAAACCAAAGCTCGTACCCTAAATGATCCTGGTTGCTCAAACTTTACATATTCGCGCAAATCTTCTACAAACGAAAATGATTCGCCGCTTTCTATCGCGATTTCTCTAAAGAATACATTATTAGTCGATGTTCGCTTTTCAGTCAGCAATTCCGCGCGCGGTAATAAACGGTTAGTCATTGTTCTTATATCAAAATCGATGGAAAAAGCGCGGTCGTCCGCTAATTTAAACCTGTAAGGAACAGGGCTGTTATTTGTAATGGTTACTTGTACAAAGATTGGGTCGGTTTCTACATAATAAACACGTCTGTCAAAAAAACGGATATTAAATTCAACCTGACCGGCTTCGAACGCGTACAACGAAGAAAGACCTGTTAAAATAATAATCAATAAAAACCAGTAAACTTTTCTCATTAAAATATCCTTACTTACATTATACAATAAAAATACGGGGTGTTCAAAATGAACACACTTCTATATTATAGTAATCGGTAGATTTGTATGAATACCTTATCTTTTCATGAGCTTTTACAGAAAACATGCTCTTCTAAAGCGATTTCCGCTGTTTATTCCGCTGTAAATAACGGAAAATTCTCTGTAGAAATCGAAGGAAGCGAAGGGTCTTTAAATTCACTCCTTATCGCGCGGATTTATCAAAATTCGAGCCAATCCAATGATAATAAACAATTTTTTGTTATTGTCCCTCATGAAGATTTAGCTGATGATATGATGCTGGATTTAGCCAGTTCCGGTATTCCTTGCCATAAATTTCCCTGGTGGGGAAGTACCGTATACCGGGAGCTTACGCAAGGAGCGGCTGTTTTTAGGGATAGAATCAAGGTAATAAGCGATTTATCGGTTGAAAAACCGGGTATTTATATAATTCCCGAACGAGCTTTACTTACGCCACTGCCTCCTATTGATTATATTAAAGGGCAGCTTATTACTTTAAAACCGGGTGGGCAAATTGATACTTTAAACCTTGCCAAAACACTTTCTTTTTATGGTTATACTCGTGTTCCAAGTGTTCAGGTAAATGGCGAATTCGCTCTGCGAGGCGAAGTATTGGATATTTACATGAACGCCGAAAGCGCGTACAGAGTTGTTTTTGATTTTGATACAATCGAAACAATAAAACAGCTCGATCCTGTTATGCAAAGTACGGGGAATGTAAAATTATTAGAACTGACAATATACCCCATGAAGGAAGTTGTATGGTCGGATGATAGAATCGAAGTGTTGGAAAAAAATCTTTCTTCATGTAAAGAATTCGCGGACGGCGGAAAAACCGTTATTGAAGAATTAATTTCAAGGCGAAGTGTAAAAGGCGAAGAGATGTTTTTTCCTCTCGCGTTTGAAAAAATTGGCTGTCTTTTAGATTATCTTAACGCGGCAGGAACATTAATATTGGTTGACAGGGAAAGACTTGAAATTACACACGAAAGTCTTTCGCGTGAATATCAGGGGTTATATTCAAGAGCGGTAAGGGAGAAATTACAATATCCGCTTCCGGAAAGATTACTTTTAGATTTTAAAAAAATATTGGAAAAGAATAAACAAAAAATTTCTCGTATTATTTCTTTTAAAATAATAAAAGGAGAGCCAAAACCCGAAGTTACTCACATTGAGCTTTCATGCGAACCCGGCAGGAGTTTTTTTGGCAACTTTAATTATTTAAAAGATGAGTTTTCATCGCTTGTTAACAATGGCTGGTTTATAGCCGTAGCCGCGGAATCGCGAGTACAGGCGGATCGTATAAAAGTGATGTTTGAGTCTTTTGAAACTGAAAAACTTTTTATAATGGCAGTTCCGCTTACCGCGGGTTTCGCTCTTCCTGATATTAAATTTATGGTTGTTCAGGAAAACGAAATTTTCGGACGCAGAAAAAGAGCGCCAAGATCTTTAAAAACTGTCAGGTCAAGTCCTATCGATACATTTTTGGAAATTAATCCCGGCGATTATATTGTTCATGTAAATCACGGTATAGGGCAGTTTAAAGGAATAGAAAGACTTACATCATTCGGACATGAAAGAGATTATATAAAAATAGAATACGCGGGTGAGGAAACTGTTTTTGTACCTGTTGAACAATTAAATCTTGTTCAGCGTTATATCGGGAGTGAAGGACAACCTCCGCGTCTTGATACGCTTGGTTCCAAAAGCTGGGAAAACCGAAAAAATAAAGTTAAAAAATCTGTAGAAGATATCGCCGAAAAATTAATAGAACTTTATTCCAAACGCAAACAGGCGTTAGGATACGCTTTCCCCAAAGACACCGAATGGCAAACAATGTTTGAGGCCGCGTTTCCGTTTGAGGAAACAGAAGATCAACTTAGATGTATACAGGAAATAAAAGACGACATGGAAAGTCTTTCTCCCATGGACAGGTTAGTCTGCGGCGATGTCGGTTACGGCAAAACTGAAGTCGCTCTACGCGCCTGTTTTAAAGCCGTAATGGGCGGCAAGCAGGCTGCGTTCCTCGCGCCTACAACAATTCTTGTAGAACAGCACTACGATAATTTTCTGGAAAGGTTTTCGCGTTTTCCCGTTAATGTAGCTATGCTCTCACGTTTTGTTGACAAAAGAAAGACACGTATTATCCTTGAACAGTTAAAAAAAGGCGAGATTGATTTATTAATCGGAACGCATCGTATTATCCAGCGCGATGTTTCTTTTAAAAATCTTGGTTTACTTGTAATAGACGAAGAGCAGCGTTTCGGCGTTAAAGACAAGGAACGTTTAAAAGAATTAAAAACAAATGTTGATTGTTTGACCCTTTCCGCGACTCCAATTCCGCGCACGCTTCACATGAGCCTTGTTAAAATACGCGACATGAGTCTTTTAGCGACAGCGCCCCCCGGCAGGCATCCAATCGAAACATTTGTAGATGAATACGACGAACACCTGGTCGCGCAAGCTATCCGCCGTGAGGTTGAAAGGGGTGGGCAGGTTTTTTATCTTCATAACCGTATCGAAACCTTAAAAGATACGCGCTACAAGCTTGAACGGCTTTTGCCGGAAATATTAATTGAATCCGCGCACGGGCAGATGGAAGCGCAGGAACTTGAAGATGTTATGCGCCGTTTTGTACACGGCGGTTTCCATGTTTTGGTTTCAACTACGATTATCGAAAATGGAATCGACATACCCAATGTAAATACAATTATTATTGACAGGGCGAATATGTACGGAGTTTCACAACTTTACCAGCTTCGAGGCAGGGTAGGAAGATCCGATCGTGTAGCTTACGCGTATCTTTTTTATCCCGAGCAAAAATCACTTACAGAAATAGCGATGAAACGTTTGCAGACAATTTCAGATTTTACAGAACTTGGAAGCGGTTTTAAAATCGCGATGAAGGACATGGAAATAAGAGGAGCCGGAAATCTTCTTGGCAGGGAACAATCAGGTGACATATATTCTGTTGGTTTTGATTTATATATAAAATTACTTGACGAAGCTGTAAGGCGTCTTGAAGATTCAAATTATGAAGCTGAAACAGAAACATTAATGGAACTTGAATATTCAGGTTTTATTCCCGATTCATATATCGATTTACCGCATCAAAAAATGGAAGTATATAAAATGATAGCCGCTATCCGAGAAAAAGATGATCTTGACAGGGTATATAGTGAACTACATGATCGCTTTGGCGCGCTCCCGGATGAAATACAGTCTCTTTTAGCGTTAGCTGAAATCAGGATTATATGCCGTCAGCTCGCTATTTCTTCTTTAAAAGAAAGAGCTGGTGTAATAAGAATAGAGTTCGCGAAAGTTTCAAAAATAAAAGTAGACAGGCTTATTCGTCTTATGCAGGAACAATCCGGAAAAATAAAACCCGATCCCAAAAAGCCGAACGCCCTGCTTTTAGTAACAGGTAACATCGGCTTAAAGGAAAAGAGCGAATTCTTAAGAGAAAAACTATCCGCTCTCGCGGGTTAGAAAGAATAACCTATAGAAAATGACAATCCCATAGTAAATGGTTTCGTGTAATCATCATCACCAAAGTCAGCCAGGAAATTAAAAGGAAGATTAAATTGAAAACCCGTATCAAAGAAAAGACCAGGAACATATGACGTGTATACTTTTATTCCTCCTTGAGCTAACGCTCCAAATTCTATAGCTTGAATACTAAAACTATATTCTTCTGATACATTTGCCGATTCAAAATTTACAAATGTTCCAAGATAGATATACGGCATTAATCCTATTTGACCAACAGGAATTGGAAATTGTACACCCATTAAAAATCCAACATTCCAAAAATCAGGGTGATAATAAAAATTTACAAGGAAAGTATTTAAATTAACAGCAAGGTATAGAGAAGCGGGTGCTTTATCAAAGAGGTAAGCGTATCCAACCTGAATACCGAAGATACTGTTCGGTCTCATACTCGCGTAAGTATTTCTCTCAGCGTCACGGCGGTTTAAACGTTCAACATCACCTGACGCTACTGTACCAAATGTTTTTATTCTCCAGTTTCCATATTCACGTATCCATATAGATTCAACATCTCTATTATTAATCGTAAAAATAATAGTATATTCTTCGCCAATTCCTGTTACTTCTTTAATTGAAGCTCTAATCGAGCCGCCGCTTCTTATACTGTCTTCAATTGTCCAGCCAATAGCTATACCCATCGCGCTTATCAAACTTTCTTCGCTTTTTTGACTAAATGTACGCAAAACAGGTCTACCGGCTTTTCTTACCATTTCCTCAAACGCGAATTCGGCGTTTTCACCAATACAAGCCGCTGAAATATAATCAGAAATTCCCAGGTAAACATCTCTATTACTGTTTAATACCCTAACGAAGCTATTAAGCCTTTCGTCCAAAGCTGTTCTGAAAGTATCCGGTCTTGGGTTTAAGGCGCTTGTAATAAATGTTTGAACAGTGGCTGCGGGAATGGCGTAATTTGTAGCTTGCCTGTAAATAGCGCTTAATGTATTAATACCCGCGACCGCGTAGCCGGAAGGGACATTATTCGCGGTTACCAAAAGAGGACCGCCTGAATTTCCAAAATCAATCGGAGCGGTATGCTGAATAAACGGACCCATCATAGTATCATCATTTAAGCTTTTTGGAAATCTAACATTCGCGTTAGAAACCCTGCCATTTCCAAATTGCCATATTGGAGTAATTCCCAAACCGGGAAACCCAGCGGAAAAAACTTCTTCCCCTTCTTCAATGGCTCTTGTAAGCAAGGTTAATCCATGGTTAACCAAAGGTCTTTCACCTGCCGGCAATGCTAATATCGCTAAATCATTTACTTCGTCTGTGGCGATAATTCTTAAATTGTCTATTCTTCTTTTTGAGCCGTCCGTCCGTTCAAAAGTTATTGAAACGGTATGCGCTTGCGCTACAACATGATTATTTGTAATTACATAGAAATTCCCGCGATCACTGAACAGGAAACCCGAACCGAACGCTCCGCTTAGGAATATATCGATATTTTTTACGGCATTTGTTTCATTTTGCCTGATTAATTCCGCCTTTACTTTTTCTAAATATGAAACAATACCGGGATGATAAGTCTGATTTATCAAACCTACATAGTCGCGGACAACCGAAGCGCCCTGTTGTGAAAAAACAGCGACAGGAAAAAAGAGGATTAAAACGATTAATAATAAATAAGAGTGTTTCATATAAAACTCCTTGTATTAAATAATAACACAAATGCGGGGGAATGTGTATATAAAAATACATTTTAGCCTGTATCCGTGTTCAATCAATATTCTTGTATCCATTGATCAATTTAAACATAATATGATAAGATTAATTAATGCCAAAAGTTTCTAAACAAACGGATTTTTTTGACCATGTTCAAACTATTACAGAAAAATATTTGACTCATAAAGCTAAAGTACGTCGAATTAAAAAGGAAAAAAGAAAAGCGTAAAATTTTCTGATTGACTGGATCGAAGCTTTTTTATGGGCGGCTTGTATGGTTTTATTAATAAACCAATATCTGGTGCAGGCATATCGTATCCCTACAGGTTCAATGATCGACACTTTAAATATCGGAGATCATGTTTTTGTTAATAAGTTGGTGTATGGACCGGAATTACTGCCCGGTTTAGCGAAATTACCCAGTCCGTTTCAGCCCAAAAGAAACGATATTATCATTTTTGAAAGTCCCGCTTACATTTCCCGCGGAACAGTTTTCGATATTGCCCAACGCGTTATTTACATGCTTACCCTTTCATTTGTAGATATTGACAGGGATGAAAAAGGAGAACCGCGGGTTCATTTTTTAATAAAAAGAGCTGTAGGGCAGGGTGGAGATCGTTTTAAGATTGAAAACGGCAACATGAAAATAATGTTCGCTGGCGAAGACCGGTGGGTAGATGAAAGAGAATATAATACCGCGAGAGGCTGGAATCATAATATTACAAGGCTTGTGCCTCAGGAAAACTACGCGGTTTTGGAAGCGGCGGGAAAAACCAGAGGCTGGTCAGAATCCATGATGTCAGTTTCGCAGGAGTTAATTGGTAAATCAGCGGAAATTGAAAGAATGGTATACGGCGATATTTTTACTTTTCATAACGCGAGGTTTGAAACATTAAGAAAAGCCGCCGTACATAACAAGCGTCATGCTACCCGTCACGTTAGGGAACATGCGCTTGGCTGGTATATACCTGAAGGAAGAGTTTTTCCAATGGGAGATAACCGTGACAGTTCAAATGACGGAAGAAATTTTGGACCTGTCAGAAAATCTAAAGTTCTTGGCAGCGGAATGTTTATTTATTGGCCAATTTGGCGGATGAACAGTATTAATTAAAGGAAAATTATGTTTGATAAATCTACATTATATTCATATAAAGCTCTTAAATATCAACGTCATAGAATTCTAAAATATTTGATTGTTTTTTTTATTTTATATATATTATATAATTGTCTTACCGCGTTTTTCTTTTCGGTTTGGGTAGTTGATAATAATACGATGCAGCCGGGTATTAACGCGGGGGATAGAATTATTTTTTCATCTTTTTCCGCTCCATGGAATAAAAATGAGGAAAATCCGTATTCATTTAAACGCGGCAGTGTTGTGTTAGTCGATATGAGGCACGAAAGAAATCAAGGATTTCCATTGCGTATAGTTGATGGAGTTGTCAGATTTTTTACAGCGCAAAGAGTCAGTATTTTTTCAGGGCGCGGTCAGTTTTATATTAAAAGAGTTATCGCTCTTCCCGGTGATGAAATTTCCATGAACAATTATATATTCAGGGTAAAAGCTGCTGGGAATATGTTTAGTCTTACAGAATACGAACTGTCAAATAAGCCGTATCATCCCGCGATACCGCAAGTTTCCGAGCTTTGGGATGATTCACTGCCGTTTTCCGGAAATATGGATACAATAATTCTAGGACCGGACGAATGTTTTGTAATTTCTGATGATCGTTCTAACACAAACGATTCCCGTACATGGGGCGCGATATCTCCTTCGCTGATTACATCAAGAGCTGTAATTAGAATCTGGCCCTTAAATAAAATTGAAATTTTTTAATTCCGCTTCCTTATATATTCATATTCCCTTTTGCGCCTCTCTTTGCGACTATTGCGATTTTTATTCTGTAAAATTAAATAAAATTGCTAACGAATATATTGATGTTTACATAAACGCGCTAATTACTGATATTAATTACCAAATAAAATATCTTAATATTAATGAAATTCCTACTGTTTATATTGGAGGCGGAACACCATCAATACTTGGAAAAAAAATTAAAATTCTTTTTAACGCTTTAAATAAAATTCAAAATTTTAAACCAGTAGAATTTACGATAGAAGCCAACCCTGAATCTATTACAGAAGATTTTCTAAAAATTTGCAAGGATGGCGGTGTAAATAGATTAAGTCTTGGCGTGCAGACTTTTTTTGAACCTTCGCGTGAAGTGGTAAACCGAGGCAAGATAGAGAAAATTTTCACGCAAAGACGCAGAGGACGCAAAGAGCGCAAAGGAATAGAAGAGGTTTTAAAAGGTATCGAACTAACTTCAAGTTATTTTTCAGAAAGTTTATCTATTGATCTAATTACCGGGTTGCCGTTTCAGGATGAAAAAATAATAATCGACGATATAAAAAAAGTTTTGGAATACAAACCTTCACATATTTCCCTTTACAGTCTTACTGTAGAAGACGGAACACCATTACAGGAAAAAATAAAAAAAGGTTTAATAAAACTACCATCAGAAGATTTTACAGATTCATTATGGCTGAAAGGCTGTGATACATTAAAAAAAGCGGGTTTTGAGCAATATGAAGTTTCTAACTTTTCGATTAATAATAAAAAGTGCTTTCACAATATGAATTATTGGAAAATGAAAAACTGGATAGGCGTTGGTCCCTCCGCGTCCGGCACATTAATAAACGAACAAACAAAAACCGCCAATCGTTTTACTTACAATGAAGATATAGAAGCGTACATTAAAAATCCTTCGATCCACACAACGGTTTTAAATAAATTAGACACAAAAACTTTAATAAAAGACAGTATTCTTATGGGTTATAGATGTAAAGAAGGTTTAGACAACGAATTGTTTCAACAGCGTTTTGGATATTCAATCGAAGATTTAATTCCCAAGACTCTAGAACGCTGGAAAGAAAAAGACAAAATGATGTTTCTAAATAGTTTTGTTAAAGACGCGTTCGCGGAATTGGATGAAGAATCTCATTAATTTTCATTATTTATTTTTTCCGCATAATCAACAAGGTTTATTTTTACGCATGAACAAATCTTCTGATAGGGCTTATACGCGGATGATCTTCTATGTATGCATCATTTGGATCTACCGGGATGTTTTTTAGACAAAATGTACCTGGCGCTTTTACTCTGATTGTTTCTTTGTAAGCATCTCCAATATTATCATAAGCACCTATTACCGCATCACCTACAATTACAATCGCTTTGCCAATATATTTTTCTCTAAGAATATCCCTATTTTCATGATAATATTTATTCTCTGTCTCGAACATAATATCTCCTATATTATTATATATAACATAAGAAAAGATATAAAACAAGGAAAAATGATGAAAGATATTTATAGAAATCCGCGGACACTTCCCCCTCACCATTCTTCGCTCCAGGAACCAGAAGAATTCACGCCAAGACGCTAAACCGCAAAGTTTAGCAATTATTAATTTTATCAATTTTTTTATAACTTTTTTAATACAGGCGGAGCAGGGGCTGAGCAGAAAAACATTTCTGGAGCTCCCTGCGGCAGGAGACATGTAAACAAGTAACGAAAATTAGAGAGAATAAAAGTCCTGCGTCTAAAATGCATACCGCTTTCTTGGGTAATTAAGTTCTTCTTCATTTTAGATGCAGGATGGCTCCGAAAGCAGGTTCGTCCAGCGTTTTTCTGAACAGAAACATGCACCGCCTGTACTATAGAACGATGGAGGAGTTATAAAGAAATTAATTGCAAGATTAAAATGTCTACCAAGCTTCAAGTGGCGCTGCGGATATATCGCGGACCGGAAATTAAATACTCATCGCAATCACTGTCAAATATTTTTATTAAATTCGCGATTGCGATTATTTCTTTCGCGTATCCTTTTTTTTCATATTCAAGTATTACTTTTTGTTTTAAATCTTGAGATAGTATTTCGTATAATTTATCAGAGCCCGGTCCTGTTAAAAATATTTTCTCTGTATTTTTTTTAATAAAATTATTTATTACATTTACAAGTTCTAATGAATCAGCTTCCGCGTCCTCTGTAAGACGTTTGTTACCATCGTAAAAAGCGTAGTAATAAGCGTTTTTTCTGGATTCAATTACCGCTAATTTAATTTTATTTTCCGGTAAAGAAAACGCGATACAATCTAAAGTAGGTATGGGAGCGAAAGGAATAGAAAGAGAAAGAGCCAAACCTTTAGCGACCGAATAACCAATGCGAAGCCCTGTAAATGATCCCGGTCCTTCCAAACATAAAACACCGTTTAATTCCGCGGGTTTTAAAGAAGCTTCTTTCATTAAGTCATCAATACAGTTCATTATTATTTCTGATTGTTTCATTTCTCCGTCTAATTGCGAATAGAAAACTTCACTGCCATTAGAAACCGCGGCGGAAAGTATCGAAGAAACACAGTCTATAGCCAGAAGATTCATAAATTAAAATTCTCCAAACCGTTTATGTTTATCTGCCTTGTTATATTTCCTGTTATTAAAATATTAACAGTTATTTTTTCTTCCGGCAGTATTTTAATTATACGTTCACTCCATTCGATAACAGAAATACCATTGGAAAAAATTAGTTCAAGTCCGCCGGTATTTTCAAAATCATTTTCATCGCTTAAGCGGTATACATCAATATGATAGAAGGCGGGATAACCAATTCGCTGATATTCATTAATAATGTTATATGTAGGACTTGTTATTTCTTCTTTTATTCCCAATCCAAGCGCGATACCTTTGGTAAAATATGTTTTACCGCTGCCAAGCGTGCCTTGAAGCGCGACAATAGAACCGGGTATAAGATGATTTGCCAGTTTAGTTCCAATATCAGAAGTTTCTTGTGGTGAGTTAGAAATAAAAGAGTAATCCTGTTTATTCAGGAAGCCCGCCGGCGTTATCTAATTCTGTTATGTAATTTTTTAATTCACGGTTTACGGGTATTAAAGGATAGTCGATTGTATCAATAAAAGTAACAGTTATCTCCTTATGACCTGTTGGTTTTGATTCGATGGAAAAATCTATACGGAAATCTGTTGGTTTGTCGTTTAATTCGATAACTGCCACACCTGTGTAAAGTCTGCGGTAATAGATAGGGTAATCTTTTCTGATCATGTCTTTAATACTGATAATCTTCATTTTGCTTTCCTCACTTTTACTCGCGGCCGTATTCGTAAACAAATGAGTTAACTATGTTCATGGATTTTTGTGAAACTCTCAAAAATCTGACATGAATAACTGTACCCATACCTGTACGATTTGATCTTAATACTTGTCCCAATGCCGCGACTGTCTGATTATCCTGTGTAAACTCAATTTTAAATCTGGCGCCAACCTGCACAGGAGACATCATTTTAATTGAACAGCCACCTACAGAAATATCTGTGATATTCCCTGTAAAACGGCGCTTGTCAACTATCAAGCGTTGTTTCTTTCCGCTCCCTTCAACATACACTAAATTCATGGTACAGGCAATAGTCGCTTGACGCCTTCTGTAGCGTCTTTGCGATAAAAACCGAAGCTGGTTTGAATGAGCAAGCTGCAGGGCAGGGTGCCCGTCCCTTGTCGCGTATCCCAATACGCGAGTTTCAAAGGAAAATCCTTTATTATTTTTGGTAAAAAACATTATGTTAAGTTTTGTGCCTTTGGGTATTTTTACCTGGCTTCCCAATACGGTTTTTGGAGCTTCCAGTAAAAGATGATCACCTTTAGCGGATAAAAGATTTATATTTATTTTATCTCTTCCGTAATTAATTGTAAAAACTGTATCGTCTTTTATCTGCTGAGTAGATGTAAGACCTCCAAAAACCGTGTTTTCAAGGACATTTCTGGTGGAAAAAAGAATTGCCAATTTACGCTGAATTTCATTCGGCGATTCTTTTCCGTTTTTTATAAGTATGTAAGAACGCTTAAAATGCCTGTCAAGCAGCGCGGGAGTATTAATGGATTTTTCAGGTTCCGCGACTTGATCATTTTTAAAGACAAAATCCAGCATCCTTGTCTGTTCATGATTAAGACCAATATTTCGCGCGATTCGGCTGACAGTAAAAGCCGAAAAAAATCCGCCTCTTCCTCCTCCGCCGCCGCCTCCGGAACCTGATGATTTCTTTCTGGGAACGCCGCCTCCTTTTTTACTGGAGGAATTTAGAATCGCGAGTCCCGCGATGATAATAGCGACAACAACCGCGCCAATAATGATATCTGTCACTGAAACATTGGAATCCATGTTAAAATCTGTCGCGGAAACCTGTAACGGGATAAGTTTTAAGAAATTTGCTGTCATTTATTACCCTGTGATTCTTCCTGATTATGAATGTTTTCGATAACTTTTTTATAAAGGTCTTTTAGTTTTGGAGAGGCTTCATATTCTGTAAGATCGCCTACAAGTACGGAATCGTTTTTTTCGTACGCTTCCAAAAGATCTTTTAGTACACATCCAAATTCTGTTAATAACTGGGTAATTGGTTTTTCGTTTTGCGAAGCGGCAGATTCGTTTTTTAAAAAATACCCCTGTATATCAAGCTGTTTAATAATCCGGAATATTTTTTCTGTAACAGCGGTAAAGACCTGAATCGTTTGAGCCGCTCGCGCGTCTTTTCCGGTTTGTATATCCAATGGAAGATCTACAAGCCTTTCACAAATTTCATTTAATATAGGTTCTATATCTGTTAATTCTTTTTTAGGGTCATGTACTTCGCGCTGGATTTCTTCTGTTATGGAAATTAATGTATGTACGGCAACTTCGCCGATAGAAAATGTATTTACACAAAACATATAAAGGTCTGGAATTTCCGCGCGAATAAATTGAGCGGTAGCGCTGTCCTTCCATTTATCAAAATAATTTGTTTTTTCTTCGAAGTTAAGATTTGCGTATTCATTAATATCTTCAAGAAGATTTATAAGGCTCGCGGCGGTTAATTCCGCGATTACATTTGTATGTATATCAATACAAGTAATTGTTTTAATATCTCTTCCAAAAATTTCTTCGATCATCGAAGCGCTTACAGACTGTCCGTCTATATTAATTTCTGATATACGATGCCCGGAATCGGTAAGCCACTGTTCAAGATTGGCTAAAACTTCACCTACAGTACATTCATTATCAAGACTTACATCAAGTGTTTTATCGTTTATTTTTATTTCCATGACTATCTCCGGGTACCTGTGTTATCTTCTGTTTTGCTGGTTAAAATTATCCAGAGAACTTGACATCTGTTCCATTCGCGCGTATGCGGCTTCCATTCGCGCGTATTGAATGCGCAGTTCCTGTTCTTTCGCGGCAAGCTGACGATCTAAAGTCGCGATACGTCTTTCGTCCTGATTAATGCGCGAATCAATTGTATTTGTTTTTAAGGAAATTATACCGCCTGTTTCAACAAAAGGCCTTAAAAGAGCGTCAACGTTAAACGCTACACCTGTATCGGCGAGTAAATCACCGGTTGTATCGCTCGCGAAAAGTTCTCTGATAGCGGGTATTCTGTTTGCCAACGCCGCGTCAAGAGTTCTTTCGTTAATTTCCAGATAACCGCGAAGCTGCGCGGGATTATATCCAACGCTCATCGAAGCGTTTGTGCTTATGCCGATTTGCGCGAGAAGAGTAAGTTCGCGTTCAAGGCTTGTAGGGTAGGGCGCGGAAACAGTACGCTGTAGATTATTTTTTAAGTTGCGTAATGTTGAATCACCGGTAAAAGCGCCGAGTCTTTCTTTCATTGAAGCCGCTTCATCCGCGGTTAAATATGTTATTTCATCAACAATACGCGTATCTCCCCGCGTATTCGATCGAATATCAGGCATTGATGAAGCGCTGGTACTTGTAAGAACATTTATCTCTGTCATAAGCCTGTTGTAATTTCCAACAAAAGAAATAATCGCGTCTTTAACAGCGTCGATATCGGCGACAATATTTAAATCTACAGGTCTTTCGGAAACACCTCTTAGATTTAATGTAATACCCGGTATTAAATCGTCAATTTGATTTGTAGGACGTGTAATTTCGATACCTTCCATGGAAATGATCGCGTCCCGCGAAGTAGAAACAGCGTTTAAAGGTCTTAAACCGCCGCTTGTAGAAGTAGGATCAAGTATTTCAACTTTTCCTATCGATATTTCGCGGTGAGTATTTGAATTTTCTATATTGATCGAAGCGATTGTTTTTCCGCGAGCGTAATCCGAAAGGTTATATTGTCTCGCGGTAAAAGAAGAGGAATCGGTAATCGCTGGCAGCTTTGCCGTTGTACCGTCGGTAAAAACAATATTTAATACTTCCAAATTGTCCTGACGTACAGGCGGCGGAGGCGGAGTAAAATCGAATGGAGCGTTGGAAGGTTCATTATGAACTGTAATTCCGCTATGAGTAACCGAACCCGCGGGAACATTAGGACCTGGCGGAGTTTGCGGAATATTAAAAGTATCGCCCGATTCAACTCTGGTTTGAGTTTCTAAACGCAGAACAAGGGGAGTCTCAGTGCCAATTGCCATGTTTACGGGAATAGAAGCTGTCGCGCGTGGAGCCAGTTTTAATATTCCGTCATTCACTGTTACATTCGCGGCGTTTACATTGCCGCCGTCGATACTGCCCGCGCGTATTGTATTTTCTGTTAAATTTATATTTCTTTGAGTATCATTGCTTATTTCCATCATGCCGGTATTTACGGCAAGATTTACCGTTTCGCCCGAGAAAGAAAGTCTGTTTTCCGAACCTGTTAATTTTGACTCTATAAGTAATGATAAAGTGCCGGGTTGAACGGCTATTAAAGAAGCGGCGACTTTATCGCGGCCTCGATTGTTAACTGTATTTACAAAATCTCTTAATGTACCTCCGCGGTAGTTAAAAGAGATTTCGTCATTTCCAACTGTAAAACTATATGTACCGGCTTCTATTCTCGTTCTTTCATCAAGAGGTCTTGATAAAAAACGATCAGCCTGGGCTGTTTGCTTGACTGTAAAACGAAAAGATTGTTCTGCGGCTTCTCTTGTCGCGGTTGCTGTAAGTACATTTTCGTCTGATGAACGGCTTAATCTTTCGTTAAAGGGATTTTGAAATGAAAAAAGAAAACGCGAACTGTCGCGCAGCGCGGTAATTCGCCTGCCTACTTCCTGCCAGTAGCCTCTTTGAGTTTGAAGATTATCTATATTACTTTGAACTCTGTCTCTGGGAATCTGTTCAAGACGCATTAAATCCTGAACAATCTGTTCTGAGTTAAATCTACTTCTTACACCAGGTATATAAACATCTGACATAGATTTTAATCTCCCCCTCCGACAGGTTTTTTATACCATCTCGTTAAATAAAAGACCGATAGCTTCTTTAAGATAACTGTGCAACCGCTGCAATTCCTTTGGCGGTAACTCTTTGATCACCTTATCGGTTTCCTTGTCGATTACCTTGACAATGACCTGATTGGAACCGTGATCAACTACAAACTGCAGTTTTTTGTTTAAAGCGTTACTTATACGCTGTAATTCCGCTGTTTGCGTTTGTATAATTTGAGGTTTTGCTTTTTTTTCCGGTTGAATATCTTGTTGCCTTACCGTTTGCGGGCGTATATCACCCATAAACTGCGTAGGCGTGATAGGAGAACATCCCACACTTGCTACAGACATTTTATACCTCCATGTATAAACATTCCTTCCACCGAATCCGTGGTAGAAGGAAAAACAGTGAAGGCGCGAACTTCACTGTTTTCTTTCCCGGTGCTTATGTTTTAGGCGCCGGATGCGAAAAAAAGACGACGTCCAGAAGTCTCTTATTTCGCGTAATTAAACCCAAACAGAATTACGATAGTAACGCTAATACTGATTGGCTGCGCAGATTGGCTTGCGCCAACATTGCTGTTCCAGTCTGATTCAAGATGGAGTCTCTTGTGAAGTCTACCATCTGTGAAGCCATATTCGCGTCCCTGATGCGTGATTCGGCTGCCTGCATATTTTCCGCCGCGATGGCTACACCCTGTGCCGCCATTTCAAAACGGTTTTGATAAGCGCCAAGGTCTGCTCTCTGTTTTGATACGACTCTTAATGCCGCGTCAACAGTGCCGATTGCCAGGTTTGCTTCTTGTGGGTCAGTAATGGAAATTTTGCCCGCGTTACCTTGTGAATCAACAAGACCAAGCGCTGATGCTGTCATGTCGCCTACAAAAACTCTCGCGCTTTGATCCATGTTTGCGCCAACCTGTAATTGCATGATTCTGCCTGACTGTGAATCCATAGCGAAAGCGCCGGTGAGCATATTCATGCCGTTAAATTGGGCATGGCTCGCAATACGGTTAACTTCATCAACCATCTGCGATACTTCGACCTGGATCTGCATACGATCTTCGTCGGTATAAATACCGTTAGCTGATTGTACCGCCAGTTCTCTTAAACGGTGAAGAATATCCTGAGTTCCCTGTAAGAAACCTTCAGTTGCCTGAATAAAGGATACACCGTTTTGGATATTGCGTTCCGCCTGCTGCAAACCGCGAATTTGGCTTCTCATTTTTTCAGAAACCGCTAATCCGGATGCATCATCACCAGCGCGATTGATCCTTAAACCGGAGCTTAATTTCTCCATGTTTTTGGTCAATGAAAGCTGGGTTACGCCGAGCTGACGATCGGCGAACATGGCGCTCATGTTGTGATTAATAATCATAATTAACCCTCCATAGTTTTGCTTACTCCGGCGATCCTTTGCCGGAGCCGTTCCGCGGGAGCGGACTTCAAAGATGGTTTCGCGCCAACTTCTTTAAATTCCGCTAACAGAACGAAACGATCGATTTATAAATATATAAATGCGCAATCGTTTCGAGCTGTCCCACGCATTCACCCATTAAAAATGGCTGAAGGCTGGAGAGTGTTTTTCAAAGAACACTTGTCCAGGACCCAATCATTGGGCACTGGACAGAAGAGAGGAGGGAGCCTGATTCTTTTTCCACGGGTAAGCCTCAGGCTGCCCCAGTATCAGTAGTCATACTTAAAGGTAACAGACTACTGCCTGTCACCTTTAATTGTAACATATTATTGCAATAATGACAATACCGAAGTTGCTCTCTGATTTGCTTGAGCTAACATTGCGGTTCCTGCCTGATTCAGGATTTGGTCACGAACATAGTCTACCATCTGGTTTGCCATGTTTGTGTCCCTGATTCTGGATTCAGAAGCCTGCATGTTTTCGGCGCCGATATCCAAGCCTCGAACCGCGTGTTCAAGCCTGTTTTGATACGCGCCAAGGTCTGCTCTTTGTTTGTTGATAATTTTTAACGCCGCGTCAATTGTTCCAATTGCTCTGTTCGCGTCATCCGGGGTTTCCAATGTGATAAATGTTTCATCACCTACATTGCGTAATCCCAGTCCTTTTGTTGTCATTGTGCCAACAAAAACTTGAGTTCTTTGGTCCATATTAGCGCCGATATGAAGCCACATTGATGCTGTAACGGTGTTGTTACCCATAGATCGCGCGAAACGGCCTGTGAGCATGTTCATACCATTAAATTGAGCGTGAGAAGCGATTCTGTCTACTTCGTCGATAAGAGCTGAAACTTCAACCTGGATGTACATTCTGTCTTCGTCGCTGTAGATACCGTTTGCTGACTGGACTGCTAATTCTCTAAGACGTTGTAAAATGTCCTGAGATTCCTGTAGATAACCCTCTGATACCTGGATGAACGAAATACCGTTTTGGGCGTTTGTTGATGCCTGGTTAAGACCGCGAATCTGGCTTCTCATTTTTTCGGAAACCGCCAGTCCCGACGCGTCATCGCCGGCACGGTTGATTCTAAGACCCGAGGAGAGTTTCTCCATGTTTTTGGTGAGGTAAACTTGTGTTACCTTGAGGGACCTATCCGCAAACATTGCGCTTAGGTTGTGATTGATGATC
>WQXE01000020.1 GCA_009784995.1 Treponema sp.
TACCACCAAAAAAGCCCCATCTGCGCATCTATGCGGAAAGTATATTCGGCAAAATCTTCTTTTTCACTTTGAGAGCCGAAAAATAAATACGCAAGCTCGTCAAGAATTACGTTAAATTTTTCGATAGCTTTTATAAAATCGGCTTTTTCAATTGTTTCCATGAAAGATGGAATATCATCTTGAAGTTTGCCTTTGCGGGTTTCGTCAGATTTTTCGACCCAGGTTTTTTTTATCAATAAATCCAGATTGTTTTGGAAAAGGTCTAGGAACACCCGAAAATCATTGCTGTTTTTATCGATTGTAAGCAGGCGCTGATACTCAACGCCAATTCCAAGCGACTTGGCAAACTCGCCCGCGGCTTTTAAATCCGGTTTTTGACCTTTTAAAAGCTTGTCTTTCATGAACAGGCGCTCCGCCGTTTTGCGGTATTCGCCTGGCATTGAAAAATTAGTAGACGGACTGCCTCTATACATATGTTTAAGATGTACAAAAAAAGGCAAATTGTCAAGTGGTGACTGACACCCTGAAATATGATAAAATAATTTATGGAAACACAATGTACATTAAAGGTAAGAACCTACGAATGTGACGGCTACAATCATGTTAACAACGCTAATTATCTAAATTATTTGGAATACGCCCGTTACGAGTTTTTGAGAGAAGTAGGTTTTGATTACGACAAAGCGACAAAATTGGGTTTTGGAACATACATTTCCAGAATAGAAATCGATTACAAAAAACCGGCCTTTACAGATGATACTCTTGTAATAAAATCCAAACCTGTAAAAAAAGGCGCGGTAAGCGGAACTATCAGTCAGCAAATATGGCGGGGTGAAGATTTGATAATCGACGCGAAAGTTACCTGGGTATTTGTTGACTCAAGAGGAGTCCCTACAAAAATTCCTGCCGAGTTTGATTTGCCGGGATTTAAACCGTGAAAATAATGCCTCGTATAAAATGGCAGTATATTGTATGATTGTACGAGGTATTGTTCAAGGAAAAGTAAAAATATTTGACAAAAATAAAAGGAATAGGTAAAATATTTATATGATATCTAGTTTAGTTATTAATGAATCATTATTAGAACAGGCTCTCTATATTGGAGGTATGGAAACCCAAAATGAAACAGTGAATTTAGCCCTTGAAGAATTTATTGAAAAAAGAGCAAAAGAAGATGTATTATCATTATTTAATACTGTTGAATATGATGTTAATTATGACTATAAAAAATTGCGCGGCAATTGATGAAAGTTTTAATCGATACACCAATTTGGTCATTAGCATTTAGAAAAAAGAAAGAAAATAATACAAACGAAAAAATAATTAATAATTTAACTCAGTTAATAAAAAACAGACAAATTGCAATTATTGGTTCAATACGACAGGAAATATTATCAGGTATATCTGATAAAAATAAATATTTAGAAATAAAAAATAAAATGTCAGTATTTTCTGATCATATAATTCAAACAAAAGATTATGAATTTGCAGCAGAATGTTCAAATCAATGCAGAATAAATGGTATACAAGGTTCTCATACTGATTTTTTAATTTGCGCAGTAGCGATAAAAAATGATTGGAAAATTTTTACTGATGATGCTGATTTCTTTAATTATGAAAAATTTATTCCTATTAAATTATATAAACTAAATTAAAAAAATTGGGATACAAAAATGTATACGGGCTTCCAAGTATCAGTCAGAGGTCAGTACTACCCGCATACCTGTTTCGTGAATACGCTTCTGTTATGTATTATGTGTTGTTAAAAAGAATTTAAAAACAGCGCCTTTGCTACGGCTCGGGTGCTGTTGGTTTAAAAACTTTTACTTTATGGAAGATTATTAACCCTTAACGGTACTGTTCTTTGAGTGGTATCACCTAAACCTAATTGACCATCATGATTTCTTCCCCAAGACCATAAAACACCATTTATATCCATTGCTAAACCATGAAAAGTTCCACTAACCGAAGTAAATAATAAATCGTTTCTTTCCGCAAGTTGAGGAATGAAATAATTAGTTGTGTTCATTTTTGCTAACTGTCCATAATTATTTTTACCCCAAACCCATAAATTATTTTTATCGTCTATAGCAAAACTACTGTGAACTCCTGCACTTATAGCTATAAACTTTGTTCCAGATTTTATTTGCATAGGACTTGTTTGCTGGGTTGTATTCCCATTACCAAGTTGTCCATAGGTATTATTTCCCCAAACCCATAAATTTCCATTAGTATCAATTGCAAGACTATGAGAACGTACAGTACCATAACAACCTCCAGCACTGATTTCTTTAAACTTTGTGCCAGCTCCTATTTGTACAGGTGTATTTCTCTGTATAATTGTTCCATCACCAAGTTGACCTGTGTTATTTCTCCCCCAAGCCCATAAATTATCATGTTCATCAATTGCAAAACTAGAATTCGATCATGCACTAATTGATTTAAATTTTGTATCAGTTTTTATATGTACAGGACTAGTTCGCTGTATTGTTGTTCCATCACCAAGTTGACCAAAACTATTATTACCCCAAGCATATAAATTACCATCAATATCAATCGCTAAATTATGAGATGCATATTCTGGCGATACAGCTCCTGCGCTTATAGATTTAAACTTCGTACCATGTCTAATTTCTACTGGTTTAGTTCGTTGTGTTGTTGTATTATCACCAAGCTGCCCGTTATTATTTCTACCCCAAGCCCATAAGATGCCATTTGTGTCTATTGCTAAATTATGAAATGATCCTGCACTTACAACTAAAAATTTAGTACTAGAAATATGAGCATTAAGTTTTTCAGTATTTATCTGTACAGGTCTATGTCTGTTAAAATTTCTATTACCTCCTCCACCATCACCAGCACCAATTTGTCCATACATATTAAGCCCCCAAGTCCATAAATCACCATTTGAGTCTATAGCTAAACTATGATAAGTTCCAGCATTGAACCTGTTATTAAAATTGAGTTGTAAATTACCACTACTAATTTCATTTGGCAATGGTAAATTTTTCCAGAATTCATGCGGAAGCGATAATGTATTTTCAGGACTGTTATCAAAGTTTCCATCAGATGAATATTCAAAATATGGTAAAGCTGCGGGATTATTACGTACAAAAATTCCGCGCTCCCAATCTTCCAGTATTTCATTGTCCAAACTTGTTTTAATAAAGAAATAAAGGTCACAAACAGCATACATCGCATAACGATACCAACCTGCAGATTCACCATTATTACCAATTGTCATATGTATGGCTCTTTGTTCGGCAATTGAAATAACATTCGAAAAAGAAGTTACTGTCGATTTTTCATTATAACTTTCTCTGCTCCATGACCCTGTCCAAAAGGCATTTGCATTGACTTTAACACCAGGTGCTCTTACTTTAGTTGATACATTGGCACCCGCTTTATGTGTTTCTTCATCTTTATAACTGCTGAGCGCTGCTTCTGTTTTAGATTCACTTATAGTATTTTCAGTAATAGTTGTAGCTGAAAAACTTATAGGAGTTATACCATTGTAATGAACTAATTGAATTGTACCTATGTGAGTATCCCGAACAGTACCGCCGTCAATTATGTAATAATTATATTCGCCATCAGTATAAGATGCTAAATAAGTAACACCAATAAGAGAAGGTGGTGGAGCGATTGCAATTGCTCTTCTAGGCGCACTAGGTCCATTATCTTGTGGCAAATCTTCCGGGCATCCCGAAAAAATAAATAATAAACATATAACAAATAATGTTACTCCAAAAAATTTCGCTTTCATTTAATACTCCTTTAATATTTATAAAAAGCCGTAGTAACGCTTTTCGCGTTATCAGGCATTTTTAAAATTTGTTTTTCTTTTCTGTTAACTTGCGCGTGTTTCAAACCTTCAACAAGACCTATTACATAGTGCTGATTGGTTTCTGTAAGTTTTGAGAAAGAAAATTGTAATCGTTCAATTTTTACTTGATTAATAATAAAATGCTCCAATACGACCATATAATATCATAAAAACGAGCAATAGTCAATATAAAATCATAAAATACTCAAAAAATAACATATTTTGCTTGATAGGCGAGCAAACAAGTAATAATATGGTAGTTAATTGGTTTTTTATGACAGTAAATGAAAGAATTAGGGAACTTAGATGTACATTAAAATTATCTCAACGAGCTTTCGCAAAAGCAGTGTATGTTTCCAATGGCTATTTAGCAGATATAGAACTGGGTCATAACGAGGTAAAAGACCGTCTTGTCCACCTTATTTCCAGCGCGTTTTCTGTCAATAAACACTGGCTGCTCACAGGCGAGGGGCGTATGTTTAACAGCACCCCCGAAGAAAAATTGGAGCGGGTAACCGCAACATTTAACGAACTGTACCCTGACTTCCAGGACTTTGTCCTGCGCCAAATAGACGAACTTATCGAATTGCAAAATGTGAAACGGGAGAAGTATTGAGGGGAAAGATACGTTGACAATAACAAAAGGAAAAAGATAAAATATTTGTATGATATTTAATTTGGTTATAAACGAGACATTGCTAGAGAGGGCTCTTTCTGTTGGAGGGTTGGAAACTGAAAATGAAACAGTAACCCTAGCTCTTGAAGAATTTATTGATAAAAGAGCAAAAGACGATGTAATATCATTATTTAATACAGTTGAATATGATGAAGGTTATGATTATAAAAAATTCCGCGGTAAAAGATGAAAGTTTTGGTTGATACGCCAATTTGGTCATTAGCATTTAGAAAAAAGAAAGAAAATAAAACCAATGAAACAATAATTAATAATTTAACTCAGCTAATAAAAAATAGGCAAATCGCAATAATTGGTTCAATTAGACAAGAAATATTATCAGGTATATCGGATAAAAACAAATATTTTGAAATTAAAAATAAAATGTCCGCATTTCCTGATTATATTATTAAGACAGAAGATTATGAATTTGCGGCAGAATGTTCAAATCAATGCAGAATTAACGGAATTCAAGGTTCTCATACTGATTTTTTAATTTGTGCAATTGCGATAAAAAACGATTGGGAGATATTTACAGAAGATACTGACTTCAATAATTATGTTAAATATATACCTATAAAATTATACAAGCCAAAGTGATTGATAATTCTCCCTTAATAAGTACAATAAATTAAGAGGTAAAAATGCCGGTAAAATTTAGAAGCGGGGAAAATGTTCCCCTTGAAATGCACAAAGCCCGTATGGTTCAAAGGTTGAACCTTCTGCCTGTCGAAGAAAGATTAAAAGCTTCGCAGGAAGCGGGAAACAATACGTTCCTGTTAAAAAATAGCGATGTTTTTCTTGATATGCTGACAGATAGCGGTGTAAACGCCATGAGTCAGGCGCAATACGCTGCCATGATGAATGCTGACGACTCATACGCCGGCTCCGAAACTTTTTACAGGCTCGAAGAAGCGCTAAAAGAAGTTTTTGGCACAAAGTACTTTCTTCCATGTCATCAGGGGCGTGCCTGCGAAAATATTATCTGCCAGACTTTTATTAAACCCGGGCAAACGGCAATAATGAACTATCACTTTACTACAACCAAAGCGCACATTATGCGAAACGTCGGTACGGTCGTAGAAATTATTAAAAAAGAAGGGTTGGAAGTAAAAAGCGAATTACCTTTTAAAGGTGATTTAGATATAGAACGATTGAAAAATGAGATTAAAACAATCGGAGCGGAAAAAATAGCGTTTATCAGGGTTGAAGCCGGAACAAATCTCGTTGGCGGACAACCTGTCTCTATGGCAAATATGCGGGAAGTCGCAAAAATCGCCAAAGACGCTGGAATACTTTCTATTTATGACGCTTCACTGTTAGCTGACAACTTGTACTTTATAAAAACAAGAGATAAAGATTTCGCAAACACATCGTTAAACCAAATTACTTTGGAATTGGGCAGCTTGTTCGACATGGCATATTTTTCCGCGCGCAAACTGGGCTGCGTTCGCGGCGGCGGAATAATTACAAACCGCGAAGATTTATACAACGCAATGATCAGCCTTGTGCCGCTTTACGAAGGTTTTTTAACATATGGCGGAATGTCCGTGCGTGAAATGGAAGCTCTCGCTGTTGGTTTGCGCGAAACTTTAGATTTTCATGTTATCGAACAAACACCGATATTTGTCGAAGCGCTCGCGAAAGAATTATTGTCATCCGGCATTTCTGTTGTTACTCCGCCTGGCGGTTTGGGCTGCCATGTAAACGCTATGGCGTTTTGCGATCATATTCCACAAAGTGAATACCGTGCGGGCGCTTTGGCAATCGCAGCGTATATAGCCGGTGGTTTTCGCGGCATGGAACGCGGCACCATTAGCGAAGTGCGTAACGCGGACGGCAGCGAGCATTTCGCGGAAATGGAACTTTTGCGCCTTGCTTTACCGAAACGTGTTTTTACATTATCACAAATTAAATATGTAGCGGACAGGTTAACATGGCTGTATGAAAACAGGCAATTAATCGGCGGTTTGCGATTTACATTTGAACCTGAAGTCTTGCGCTTTTTCTTCGGAAGGCTGGAACCTGTTTCCGACTGGCCGCAAAAGCTGGCAAAAAAATTCAGGGAAGACTTCGGCGACAGCTTATAGACTATCTAGAAAATTACTCTCGCGGAGATCGCAAAGGCGCAAAGAACGCGGAGCTATTGTTCGATATATTTACTTTAAATCTTAGACATCTCGAATAACTATCAGGATTTCTAGTATTAAAAGTATAATTCAAATAACAACTCTGCGACTTAGCGCCTCTACGAGAACTCATTCTGTAATAAGCTACTATTTACTCGTCTTTAGCAACCTGTCTCTTTCAAAACGGCTGATAGCAAGCTCAATTAACCGTGTGATTAAATCTGTGTAACTTATACCGCTTGATCCCCACATTTTTGGATACATGCTTATTTTTGTAAAACCCGGCATGGTGTTTATTTCGTTAACGATTATATTTCCATCAGGTTTTAAAAAGAAATCAACACGGGAAAGTCCTTCGCAGTTAAGTGTTTTAAAAACTTTTATCGCAAGCTGCTGTATACGCTCTATTGTTTCGTTATCGAGCTTGGCTGGTATTTCCAAAGCGGCGCCGTTATCATCGATGTATTTGGCATCGTAGGAATAAAAATCATGCGAGGGAATTATTTCGCCGGGTAAAGAAGCTGCAGGTTCTTCGTTTCCAAGAACAGCGCACTCGATTTCTCTGCCGGGAATAAACTCTTCTATTATAATTTTTGTGTCGTATTGGAATGCGTCTTTTAATGCTGCGGACAATTCATCCTGGTTTTTAACTTTATTGATTCCTACAGAAGAACCCATGTTTGCAGGTTTTATAAAAAATATAGAATTATTTTCGAGCGAGCCAATCGCTTTTTGAACTTCTGCAAAACTTGGCATTGCTTCGTTGCTTTTTACTGTTAAAAACTTTCCAATGGGAATATCTGCATCACGTAAAAGTCGCTTCATTACATCCTTGTCCATGCCGACTGCGGAACCTAATACATCGGGACCTACGAATGGAATGTCGGCTAACTTTAACAAACCCTGTATTGTGCCGTCTTCGCCAAACGGTCCGTGCAGAATTGGAAAAATAACATCATAGTTAAATATTTCATTCATTTGCCATTTACCGGATTTTTCTATCTTTATAAGGGTGGGAGCAAACTTTTCTTTATCTATGGCGTCATAAACATTTTTAGCGGATAACAAAGAAATTTCATGTTCCGCGGATTTACCGCCAAAAATTATTCCTACTTTTTTCATCGATTTATATCCTTTTTAAATCCATATTATTTATCCATACCGCCCCGTAAGACGAAACCAGGGATTCATGCCGTAACGTAACATAAAATAAAGCCACGCGAAAGCAAAACCTGCTAGGTGTGTAAGGTGCGCGACATTACCGCCTGTACCGGTAACTGTAAAAAACAACGACAATACGGTAAAAGCAAGTACCATAACAGGAGCGCGCAGGGGAAGTATACCCCAAATATAAATTATAGAAGTTGGAAAAAACACGGCATAAGCCAGCTGAACCGCGAAAAGCGCTCCCGAAGCTCCAACAAGCGGTATTAAAGGATTACTGAAAAAATAATACATTACAAAAGAAAATACTCCCGCGAGAAACCCTGTAACCAAATAAAAAAGCACAAATTCATTGCTGCCCATTTGTTTTTCTACATGTATCCCAAAAATAAAAAGACCGAGCATATTAAAAAGGATATGCGTAAAATTGGCGTGCATAAACATATATGTAAAAAATGTCCAAATAGCTCCGTTTTTTATTATCGCCTGCGGCATCATCGCGAGGAAACGTTCCAATGTCAAAGGCAGATGTGTATCCGGAGGCGCGACAAGCCGCCGCCCAAATCTATCTATAACTTCCAAACCGGAAATTTCTACACTGCCAACAATATTTCTGCCAATAAAATACATTGCCGCGAAAATAAGTACATTTATCCCTATAAGCCAATATACAGCATTGTAATTTGTGTATTTTAGCGGCCGCCTGATTATGTTCAAAGTCATACATTAAGAATAAAGATTGAGCGAAGGTTGGTCAACCTCACATTTTTATTTGATTTTCATAATCATTGATAATTTGTCTGTATTGTTCGATTGTTTCGGCATGTACCGCTTTGTCCCGCAAAGCCGCTCCTCCTGTTATTCCTTTTGTGTAAGCGCAAAATTGTTTTCGCATTTCAAGACAAGCCAAACGTTCGCCAATATCCGCGGCTAGCATTTCCAAATGAGACATCGCTGCGTTTATCCGCGCGGAAAACGGCACAGGCTGCCACGAACCTGTTTCCAATAACGCTCGCGTCGTTGAAAAAATAAAAGGGTTACCCATTGAACCTCTCGCGAACATAACCGCGGCGCAGCCGGTTTCACCTAACATTTTTCGCGCGTCTTCAGGTGTGTAAAGATCGCCAGAGCCCGTAACTGGAACTGGCAATCTCGCGGCTAAATCGGCGATGTGCGACCACTCGCTTAAACCGCTGTAACCTTGCGCCCGCGTTCTGGCGTGCAGTGTAACCATCGCCGCGCCCGCTTCGACCGCGACTCGCGCGCATTCAAAATAATTCATGGAAGAGCTGTCCCAGCCTGAGCGGATTTTTATTGTCACGGGGATATCGCCTAAACTTTCGCGCGAAGCGCGTACGGCGGCTTCAACTATTTTACCAAGGTTTGCGGGGTTTTTCATAAGCGCGGAGCCCGCTCCATTTTTTACAACTTTTGGAACAGGGCAGCCTGAGTTTATATCCAGCGCGTCAGGTTTAAGAGGCGCCAAAAGCGAAGCCGCTTTGTAAATTGAGTCGGCTTCTCCGCCGAAGAGTTGAATGGCGTAGAGTTTTTCGTTTTCGCCTCGTTTAATAAGATTTACAGAAAGAGAAATTTTTTCCATTTTCCTCTCGCAAAGACGCAAAGACGCAGAGAACGCAGATGGTGAAGATTCAAGGGGTTCCAATCCATATCTTCCGTAATTGCGATAAATAGCCTCTGCCGAGGCGAGTTCCGTAAACGAAAAACACGCGCCATCTTCGGCGCAGATCGAACGAAACGCCCTGTCGGTGTAACCGGCAACAGGAGCGAGAAATAAATTGCCGGGTATCTCAAGAGAACCAATCTTAACAGGTTTATATAAATTCACATCTTATAAATCAATAGGTAAACCAAAAAACTTACAGGAGTTTTCCCAAAGTTTGGATGTTAGAGCTTCTTCTTCCATATTAAGCATGTCCGCCATGTAACGGGCAGTTAATGGCAGATACTTTGGCATGTTTCTTTTTCCCCTAAAATCCGCGGGAACCATGAACGGGCTTTCAGATTCTATCAATAAACGATCTACAGGTATTACTCCAATCGCTTCATGCAGATTTTTCGCGTTCTTGTATGTAAGATTACCCGCGAAAGAAAAATATACATTTAAATCCAGCGCCTTTTGGGCATAAGCGGCATCTTCAGAATAACAATGAAACACCCCGCCGCGCGGTGGCAAGCGGTCGCGCAAAATGTCCAGTACATCATGCCCCGCGTCTCGGTTATGAATAATTACGGGCAGGTTAAGTTTCGCGGCCATATCAAGCTGGGTAATAAAAAGCTCGATTTGGGATTTTTTATCGCCAAACTTACGGTAGTAATCCAAGCCAATTTCGCCGATAGCGACTACTCTTGGATACTGAACACTCTGTTCAATATGAGAAACCCAATCCTTGCCGGGATTCTGAACCTCTGAAGGGCTTACTCCCACAGCATGGTAAACATTCGTTGCCGATTTCAGGTTTTCATATACGTGTCCGAAATCATGAAGACTGTTACAGATCGAGACAATTCGGTTAACAGAAGCCTGACGGGCTTCCTGTATGACAATGAGCTGCTCGATTGGGTCCTCAACTATAAGCCCCAAATGGGCGTGAGTATCAAAATATTGCATAGCTTTTCCAAAAAGAAATGATTTAGATGTTTACCAAACTGGTATAGCCAATTCTACCATAATTCCGGCAAAACGTCAACTTTTATTTTTGGTGTCAGTCACCTTCTCTGACGCGGGTAGTTATCTCTTCCCAGCGGGAGGGTTCAAGGACATCCCTATCAATTCTGACAAAAACCTGAGGATCAAAGAAATTATTGGGGCGCAGGGCGTTATTGGCGTTTAAATAGCCTAAATTGATGCCTGGAGCGCCGGGGCTGTCGGCAAGACGCGACCTTGTCATCGACTGGGGGTTACGGGTAATGGAATCCCAGGCGCTGGAAGAATATATATACATGGTCATCGCCCTGTTGCGGTATTCACGGTTGCCTGTCTGGTCGGCAAGATACTCATAAACAACTCCCAAATTATTTCGAGCCATCATCAAACGTTCTCCGGTATCAATAAATTGAGGATTATCGTTTGGCAGAAGTACATTCAATCTAACTCTGTGCCCTTCCAAAACATCCAAAAGACGGTTGTAATACCCTTGCGCCGCGAAGTAATCACCGCGTTGATAAGTGACATTGCCAAGGGCGTATAAAAGCCGCCTGTTCAACGGCAGTTCCGCGGCAGCTTTAAAGAGGTATTCAAGAGATTCACCCCATCTTTCAAGCTGATAATAAGCGGCTCCCATTCGATATTGAACTTCCGGCGGTGAATACCCGAATCTTTCGGCATCGTGATAATTACTTAAAGCGGCTTCCATGTTGCCTGATTTTACAAAGTATTCCAAATCACCTCTTAACGCGTATAACTGCCCAAGCTGAGGAGAAGCGGCGATTAAATTCCTGTCATAAAAATCCCTGAATAAATTGATGCCTCTTACAACCTGCTCTTCCGCGGGGAAGGTTTCTCCAGCGTTAATAAGAAGATTCGCGTAACGGTAGTGAGTATCAACACGCTGTAAGCGGCGGCGCACAGATTCCTGTCTCGCCAAATCAAAAGCGCGTATGGCGTTTTCAAGTGTCAGCCGTTCATCGTAGGTATTGCCAAGACTATGATGATAGCGGGCGAGATGATAATGAGGTTCAGGCAGAACCGGATTTTCCAGCATAGCCCGCAAGAGCATGTCGCGTACGCTTTCTATGCTGTCAATGTAAGGGTCAGGCACGCCGACAGGTGTTTCAAGCTGTTTATCCAATAAATATCCGCCAAGTTCAGAAAGAGATTCAGGAGAAAGCCGTCTTCTTTCAGTACTTTCAAACCATCTTCTAAGTTCAATTACCCGCCTTAGATCATCTACACGGATAAAATACATCATCATTCGTTCTACAATATGCGGCTGCCATCCGTATAATTCCAGATACCTGGCGTAAGAAAAACGCGCGTCTTCATATCTGTCAAAAAATCTTGACGGATTGGAATCCGCCCATGCCATAAAGTTATCGCCTGCCGCCAATAACCCTTCTTTATCGTTAGGCGCGTAATCCAAAAGCTCTCTTTGTAAAAGCCTGTTTGCCTTTTCATAATTCAAAAGATAATGTGTGTTTAAACTGGCGTAATCCAATACGCCTTTTTTGTCGCGCGGATAATGTCTTAAAAGTTCGTCGTACTTTCCTTCCGCGAGCGTGAAACGTCTTTGATCCCTAAAAGCTTCCGCGTAAAGATAAAACCATTTTTTCTTTCGATGCAGACTAAAAGCCTGCTGGAACAGATCGTTGGCGCGCTGATACTCTCCTTCGGCGATACGTTCGTAGCCGCGTTTATAAATTGATTCAGCCCGCATAGGTATGTAAATAAATGTATAACTCAGGTAAAAAATCGAAGCTAATAAAGCGGCGATAACCGCGAATAATCTTAATACAGGAAGGAAATTGTGAACGAATATATAAGCGAAACTTGACTGTTCGGCTTCAAACGCCGCACCGGTCATTTTTTCAAAACTTTTTGGTATAACTACCGGCTTGCCGGTAATTTCTTCTACTAAAGCGGCGGTTTCTTTAACATGCGCGCCATGTACAAGCAAACGAATTAACTTTGATAAATGCTGCGGCTGAATTACCTGTTCCGCGATTAATTCCTGACAAATAATTCTTAAGTTCAGCGGATAAAAAGAAAGGGTTCTTAATAAACTGTTAACATCATCCTGAGTTAAAGAAATTTCTTCTATACTGTCTTCTGGTTCGGGCAAATCATCGTCTTTATCTTTTTTTCTGCCGAACAATCCTTTTTTCTTTTTGGGAACAGGTATGTTTAAAGAAGGAACTTTGGATTTGTTTAAAATATCATCAATGCCGGAAAGAGAAAAATCATCATCCCCGAATGTATCGCTTGAAAAACTTGAATCGCTGTAATCATCACCTTCAGGCGCGGCTTCAAATGTATTGTCTAAATCAATCGAAGAAGATTCAAAGTCTGAACCAAAATCACTTAAATCTAAAGGAGGTCCTTCACTTTCAAATCCTTCACTTGATGTATCAGGCGCGAAATCTGTATCGCCGCCGCCTGTACCGAATGAAGAACTATCGTCTTGCGAACCTGTATCAAAATCAGTTCCAAAATCTGAACCAAAGTCATCCATGCCGGGGAAACCTTCGTCTGGTAAAGAACTGTCCGCGGAAAAATCACTTTCTGTATCATCTGTTCCTGCCTGTTCAAAATCCGCGGATTCACCACCCATGTCGATACCGGTTTCATCGCCGCCAAAATCGTCACTGCCAAAGTCATCACTTCCAAAATCATCAGGCGGAGTATCTTCAGCGGCAGGTTCGCTTCCAGTGTCAGGAAAACCAAAATCAGAAAAATCGTCGGTTACATCATCGCTTGCCGCCTGTTCGCCAAAAGAGCCGCCTTCAAGGCTTTCGCCGCCCATGTCGATGCCCATATCATCAAAATCATCAGTATTATCTGTATCATACGCCGGAGGCTGTTCCGGCATTTGTTCTTGATCCTGTTCTTGTTCTTGCTCTTGTCCATCAAAACCAAAATCGTCCAGATTAAAACCGGCAGGCGCTGAATCTGAAGGTGTATCAAAAGAATCAAAACCTTCAATAGGTGAATTATCAATAGGAGAACTTTCAAGAGGAGAACCTTCATCATTATTTATTCCATCATCTGTCCATTGAGAAAAATCGGAATCCGGCTCTTCCTGAGCGGGAGGTGAACTTAAATCATTTAAAAAATCATCAAGAGCGGACGCGGCGCTGTCAGCGGCGCCGTCAGGGGGAGTATCATCCAAAGGAGTATCGTCCATAGTTGGTAAATTATCATCACCTGATAAATCGCTCATAAAAGAACTAAAATCAAAACTGTCTACATCGGAACTTGATTCTGGCGTACTATCGGGTATAATATCAGAAATATCGCTTTGGTTATTTGATGGTTTATTGGGGTCAAAAACCAAATCGTCTCTATTAAAATTAAAAGGAGGCGCGTCTTTTTCCGGGAGTGGGAAGTTGTCGAAAGGTATTTTTAGAGCTTCGGCATTGTCCCTTTCATTCGCGATATTATCAAAAGAGGATTTAAATTGACCCAACTCTAATATCGATGGCATAAAACTCTCATATTAAGATAATTATATATCGACCGATAATTGTAAAGAATGTATGAAAACGATTTTTTTATTGGTAATTTTAGTATTTTTCGCCTCATTTTTACCTGATACAGCGGCTGCTTCAGAGTGGGAAACTTTTGAGGTAATTAATCGTTTAATGTCCATGCCGGGACCCGGCGCGCCTGTAATTCTGGATGATTGGGCGATTTTTACCGCCGATTCCGGTATTCGCAGGATTGGAATAGCGTTTGCCCATGAAAACTTCGCCAATGTATACTGGTTTAGGCAATTAATGGTTCCAAATGACCGTATAAACCCAGTTGTTCTGCCCGGTGAAAAGTTTCCAAGCGCTCAAAAAGATTCCGGTATTAAGTTTCATGTACACAGAATCCCAAGTCACGCGAGAGAGCTTGAGTACAGGCTTGTAATAGACGGTTTATGGACAGTTGACCCATACAATGATTTTGTACAAAGAGATCCGGTTTCCGGACTATCATTATCAGTTTTAAACTTACCGCAAAGACAATTAAGACCAAATCCTTTAGACGGTTTACCTGTTGGTTTAAAATTTACTTATATAGCGCCGCCCGGCGAAACTGTTTATGTAGCGGGCAATTTTAACAGTTGGGATCCGTTTATGTATGAACTTAGAGAAGGACCCGCCGGTGTATACAGTCTTGTTCTTCCTCTGCCGCCCGGCACATACCAATATTTATTTTTTCATCGAGGTCAGCGTCACGCCGATCCGTATAACCCGCGAAGAGTCTACGCGAGAGACGGCAGCGCCGCGAGCGAAATTGTAGTGCCTTAGTTATAAAAAGACACTTGACTAGTGATTATTTTTAATAATATCATATTATAAGAATGATAAATTTAAAGGTAGTTTTATGACGGATGAAAAACTTCTTGAAATAAGAAAAAAAATAGAAGCGTCACCACAATTATCAGACGAAGAATTTATTTCTATAATGTCTCATCAAAATGATGAACAAAATATTGATAATTTAAAATTTGAAGAAAAAAATTATAATATCTTAAATCATATTGTAATTGATCCAATATAAACATCTTTATAAATTGCGGCAAAAGGAAAAACTACATGCTTAAGGAAACAGAAAATCAATTCCGCAGAAAACTACTAGAAGATATAAATGACATTTGCAAAGCATCTGACGGACTCTTCCTTGATGAAGCAAACTTTGAATTAATATTTACATTATATCAACGATATAGGATCGAATTTCATAATTATATGAACGAAAGAAACAGAAAGGAAAAACCTATAATAAAAATGGATAGGCATAAAATAGCGGCAGCTTTCTTTTGCGCAATATTAAAAGCTATGCCAATTGGAAAAAAACCCGGCTTTAATCGTTTTGTAGAAAGAACGGCAAATGAACAATTGGCTTTAATATTTAGCGTTTTATACATTGTAGATAAGTTTAATATATCAGATACTCACAAAACTGAAATTGATAAAGGAATTTATAATTTAGAGGTAAAATTCCCCGAATGTATACACAGTGATATAAAGGATTACAAAGTCAATTTTATAATGCTTTTTATTGATAAAGCGCAAAGACAAATAATTGATATAGATTCGGAAAAATTTCAACCTGGTTCATTATTCATTATATCCCATTTATTTTTTGTATTGGACGCTTATTCATACCAAAAGAATTTTCAACTAGTAAAAGAATATTTATCGTAATTTTATCAAGGCAAAAAAGCTAAAAGAAATTATATTGCATAAAATTTTCTTAAATTAAATAAAATTGTATTATTTATCGTTAATTTTGTTTTTATGTTTATCAATAAGCGCGTTTTCTAAAATTTCTACAATAACTTCTCTAACTTCTTTTATAATATCCTTATGTAACCGTTCTAACGCGTTTTCGGGGGTTTTGCTTACCATAAATAGTTCATGAGATAAAATCCCGAAAGCTGAAGCTATTCGTTCTAATACTTCAGGAGTTGGAAATTGGCGGGATAGTTCTATCATAGCGATATATTGAGTAGAAATACCCGCTTTTTCCGCCAGTTTTGCCTGAGAAAATTGGTTTTTTTGCCGATTTGATTTTAAATTATTTGCCAAAACAGTTCTAATATTACTCAAATTTTTTACTCTCTTATCTACTTATCAATGATAAATATAAACGAATTGTTGACAATCAATGAAATATTGATTATATTAAATGTTACGTTGATAAATAATTTTTTTTCAATGAATTTAATATTTTGATTAAGGAGTTTTAGTATGAAAAAAATATTTAAATTTTCTGTTATCGCTTCTGTAATGTTCATCGGGTTTTCAATTTTAAGCTGCGACTTAGACCCAGGTGGCGATAAAGAACCAGGCAGTATTCCGGCCGGCACTACATTTTCTATAAAAGGCACATTCGACGGCAAAATATTTAGCATCGCTAACGCGGAAAATTATGCCCGTTCAGTAAGCGCCGATAGTTACGCCATTAGAGGTGAACTGGAAGATGGCGATATTGTATTCCGGCTTACCGGCACTTATGACCCTATCGCGAGGAATTTTATAGCATCCGCCGCGAGTTCAATAATTCGTTTTACAATTAGCGGTTCATTTAACGAAGCCGGCGTTTCTCTGGGAACTACCGCTACAGTAACTACCAGACCCGATCAATCTAGTGATAATTGGACATCTGTTTCTCATATTGTTACGGAAACAGCAGTAACAATTACCAGCACAATTGATGCGGAAGAAGATACAGGTGGGATTCCTTCATTCGCATGGGGATGGTGGAAAACTAGCGGGCAAGGATGGAAAATGAAACTTCTCTTTTCCCAATGGGCTATTTTACAGGAATATGAAGAAAATTATGAAGGCAATATTATTTATGATTCATTAAGCGCTTCTGTAATAGAAGCAAATTATAAAGGCGGCTACTGGGATTTAATTTTCAGTTATCCTGTTTATATCGGAACAAAAGAACAGGTTGAAACTGCCGCAACTGAATACTTGGCTAGTAAAGGTCTAACAGGTGAATTATTGCCTGCAAATCCTTTTCCACCGGATTGGGTTTATATGACAAATTGGTACTATGTTTATAGTCCCGGAGAACATGATTACTTTCAATACAACTTTAACATTGTTGAAAATATCGGTCCAAATCCAATTGATTGGGAAAATTCCTTAACTAATCAATTAAATATCGCTCTCGGTGAATATAGTATATCTTTTTTATATCCTGAATCTCCAACAAAAGCGCAGTGGGAAACATTTATAGCTTCTTGGTTTGCAAATAAAGGTATCCCAGTGACAAAACTTACTATAGCTCCGCCGGAATTTAATCCAATAGATGCACCCGGTATCTTTTATTTTTATGACGCAAGCTGGAACGATATTAGATGGGGATATGGCGGTGATTGGTTCGCTTTATCCGCGGCTCAAAGGAAAGTTATTGAAAACGCTCAAATACAGTGGTGGTCTACACACTACCTTGAAAGATATTTAATTGATCAAGGTGTGTCGCCAACAACCAAATACTCAAAATGCAAAGCCGTATTTACTCACAGTAATACGCGGATAACATTATTACATTACATAACAGGGACGCAAGAAAATCCTGTATGGGAATGGAATACTATAACGGAAGCAAGAAATGCAACCATTATAGAAGATCAAGAACCAGTAGTATTAACAAGATAACCGCAGTTCTGCCCTGAATGCCGCTTGCCCGTTTTCGCGCTTGCGGCCTTCAAAGGCAAAAGTTTTATCGTTAATTGGCGCATAAAAAATATCTGTTACTTCGCCTTCAAGGATTTCGTTTAAATAATTTATATCAAAACGTATTTTACCGGCGTTAAATAAAAGATGAGGGTCAAGAATATCTTCTATCCACTGTATGTAACGAACATTATTAACATGGCCGTTATAATCAAGATCAGTGTAAAGAGCTTTTCTTTCGGCAGCTTTTTGTAAATCGTTACGCTTTTCAAGTTCTGTAACGCTTTCTGTTTCTTCGTTTAAAGCCCGCAGCCCTTCGTTAACAGGAAGATTTTCTACAACAGACTGCGGTCTTAAGGGCCGGCGTTTTTCCATGTCTACAATAAGCCATGTACTGCGGGCGGATACAATAGACCTTTCATCTTTATCTTTAATTTCATAGTCGCGGATCGCGAAAAGTTTTTGACACCCACAAGGCATACTTCTTATAGTAACAGGTTCGCGGTAATTTGGGCGCCTTTCCACAATTACAGTCATTCGTGAAAGTATCCAGGCTTGAACCGCTTTTGCCATGTCTTCGCGCCCGACACCCAGGTTTTCCGCGTGACTTATCGCGGCTTCCTGAAAAAATTGAAAAATAGCGTCCAATGTAAGCCTGTCGGATTTATCTATTACCCCAAAGCGTATTGGAAAAGTTTCCTGCCAAACATTTACAATCCCTGCGCCTTTGGGATTAGCCGCGTCACAATTCATATTAATCCCTACTGCTCCACTCTGGTAAAAGAAATATTTTCTTCGGTTTCCCAGTTAGTATCAATTTTAGCTTCCAATGTATTTTTTTTAACAGAGAAATTTACTTCGTACCAATACTCACATTTAAAACTGCCGGTATTCAGATTAAAATTAAAAACTCCATGGGTAACATCACCGTCATTGTCAATTACATAAACAGTATCGTTAATAAACGCTAAAACCCAGCCGTCAGGTCCTTCCCATACGCCATGTATCGCTGAAGGCGCAGGTTTTCTGTTTCTTTCTTTAACAAAGGTAAATAACTCAATATAATTATTCAGAATCATTTCGTTTCCGTTAACAGAAAAAGTAATCAGATAATTATCGCGAAAGTTAAATGTACCGGAATCGTTATCAAAATTAAAAGTGCCTTTTCTTATCTCATAATCATCTTTAAGAAAACAAATGTTGTCAACAAAAATAATGCTTACGGCATCACCATCCAAATTGCCATTCCATTTTCCGTTTAACGGGTATTTTTCCCCGCATCCCGCGAGAATAATGACAAATATCATAAAAATAATAATTTTTATTTTTTTCCGCATTTTAATATTTTATATTAAATATAAGCTTTATTACAATAGTTACAAAAACCTGTATGGCGTCAATTCAATATATATGGTAGAATTTATTTTAGATGTACACTAGGGAGATATTGCCTCCAATTTCATCACCCATCGAGGATGGAAACCCCGTAATCGGGACATGGAATAAGGCTTTTGAAAAAGTTGATTTATTGGAAATTCGCAAGCCGTTTCGTTTCCCCTTTCCACGCTGGTTAAGGGATTTTCGCATAAAAGAATGGCAGTCTTTTAATGTAAGCGACAAATTATATATGCTTGAAGCTATTTTTTGCAATGTAAAAATATTCCGTATAGCCCAGGTTATTCTATACGATAAAAAAACCAACGAAAAATTCGTCTACAGAAAGATAATACCGGGAACAGGCTGGAAGCTCCCGTTAAGTCTCGCGAATTCTTCCATAGACAGCCATTCATCGGGGTTTTACTTCCGTATTCACAACTGGCTGGACGCGGATACTATAAATCTGGATATAAATATAGAAGCCAGACGAAAAAAGCCTTCGCTTACAGTTCATCTCGCTTATAACGCGCGTAGTCAGGAAACGAACCCTATGACGGTTTCGTTGGGTATTTCCAAAAGGCGTACAATGTACGCGTATAAAATACTAACCCCGGTACAGGCAGACATTGTTTGCGCGGGGAAACGTATCAGAATAAAACAGGAAACAAGTTCCGGGTTTTTCTGTGATTTTAAGGGATTTTTCCCGTACAGGATGCGTTCAACATATTGCAGCGCGGCGGGTTTTATCGAAGAAAATCCTGAAAAAATACGGCGTTTTGGCTTCCATATTGCCGAAAATCAAACAAGAGAAACAAATAAAAATAACGAAAACGCGTTATGGGTAGACGGCAAATTAACGCCGCTTCCGCCTGTATTAATTACGATGCCCGACGGCTCTGATGATGTTTGGGTTATTCAGGATGTCGAGGGAATGGTTGATTTAACATTCACCAAAAAGGAACAGACAAAAAAAGGGTTAAAATATTTTATAACAAGAGCGGATTATAATATCGCTTTTGGATACTATAATGGAATGTTGGTAAATTCTGACGGAGAACAAATACAAATAAAAAATCTGTTCGGGATGGGAAAAAAACTTTATTTACGGGTGTGATTATGAGTAAAAAAAATACGCAATCAA
>WQXE01000021.1 GCA_009784995.1 Treponema sp.
GAATAAACAAATAGGTATAATAAAAATAAATAAAATAAAATAAATATTTCTATTCATAAAACACCTAAATTTCGTGATGGTTCGTGTGCATACCGAAGGTATGATTCGTGGTAAAAAATCCTCATTAAAAATCTGCCTGTCCTACAGCTCTCGGAAATGGAATCACATCCCTAATATTTGCCATACCGCTGACATACTGTATTAACCGTTCCAAACCAAGACCAAATCCTGAATGCGGAACTGTTCCGTACCTGCGAAGGTCCAGATACCATGAATAATCCTCAGGGTTTAGTCCCATTTCGTTCATACGGTTTATAAGTTTTTCCAAATTGTCTTCGCGCTGAGAGCCGCCGATAATTTCACCTAACCGGGGAACAAGAACATCCATAGCGCGTACAGTTTTGCCGTCATCATTTAATTTCATGTAAAACGCTTTTATTTCTTTTGGATAATCAGTAACAATTACAGGACCTTTAGCGACTTTTTCTGTTAAAAACTTTTCATGCTCGCTTTGTAAATCACAACCCCAATATGGTTTAAATTCAAAAAGATCACTACTGGAAACAACAGCTTTTTCCAGTTCTTTTACAGCTTCTGTATATGTGATATAAGTGAATTTTGCGTTAGCTACATTTTGCAAATTATCGATTATTCCTTTTTCTACATAGGTATCAAAAAATTTTAATTCGTCTTGACATTCGTTTAACGCAGCGTTAAAAACATATTTTAGGAAATCTTCGGCTAGAGTCATATTATCATTAAGGTCCGCAAACGCGATTTCCGGTTCTATCATCCAAAACTCCGCGAGATGACGACTTGTATTGGAATTTTCAGCTCTGAATGTTGGACCAAATGTATAAACACGAGAAATAGCTGTCGCGTAGGTTTCCGCTTCAAGTTGACCTGATACAGTTAGAAAGGTTTTTTTTCCAAAAAAATCATTTGTATAATCGATACATGTGGCGGCGCTTTTTTTTATTTCCTTAATTGGATCAAGTGTAGTTACCTGAAACATCGACCCCGCTCCTTCGCAATCCCCAGCTGTAATAATAGGTGTGTGTAAATAATGGAAATCATTTTCCTGAAAATAACAGTGAATCGCGAAAGATAAACGGCTTCTAAGCCGGGAAACCGCTCCAAACATATTAGTCCGCGGACGCAGATGAGCAATTTCTCGCAGGAATTCCAGTGTATGCCGTTTTTTTTGAAGTGGATATGCCTGAATATCTTCTGTTGTTTCGCCGGGAGCTTCACCAAAAATAATAATTGAATTCGCCGCAACTTCCACAGCCTGCCCGCTTGCCGGAGATGGGACAAGTTTTCCGTTTATTTTTACAGAAGCGCCGGTGTTTACCATTGTTAAAGCGGCTTCTACCTGTTTATCAAGGTTAGCGCTTCTGTCAAAAGTACATTGTATTCCCGCGAAACAGGAGCCATCATATACTTCTACAAAAATAAGATTTTTCATATCTCTTTTTGTTCTTACCCAACCGCGAATTGTTACATCCTGAGATAACGCTTTTTCCTGTAAAATATATTTAATTAATTTTGGAAGCATGGAGTGATTATATAATTAGTTATAAAAAGTAGCTAGTAGACAAACCGCTTTCCAAAGTACCTTGACACTTCAGCTATGAAATGCAAATATTTTTTATGGAAGTTTATAAATTTAACGAAGGCTTGTCCTACGATGATGTTCTTTTGTTGCCGGGTTATTCCGATATACTGCCGCGAGAATGTGACGTAAAAACTGTTTTATGCGGTGAAATCAAATTAAACGTACCGATAATTTCCGCCGCGATGGATACCGTTACCGAAGAAAAACTCGCGATAAAAATCGCGTTGGAAGGCGGAGCAGGAGTTATTCACAGGAATTTAAACCCCGAAGAGCAATCTCGCCAGGTTTCAAATGTAAAACGTTATCTTAACTGGATAATCGAATCTCCCATAACTGTTCCACATGACGCTCATGTACGTGATGTAAGAGTATTAGTCGATACTTTTGGAGTTTCCGGGCTTCCTGTTGTTGACGGCAATGGAGTATTAAAAGGTATAATTACAAACCGCGATTTACGTTTTTGCCGCGATGATTCTCTTCCTGTTACCAAAGTGATGTCAAGTGATTTAATTGTCGTAACTGGTGAACCAAGTGTCGAAAAAGCCCGCGAAAAATTTAATGAACACAAGATCGAAAAACTTCCTGTTGTAGATAAAGACGGCAAACTTACAGGTCTTATTACTGTAACTGATATGGAAAAAAATAAAAAATTCCCTAACGCCGCTGTTGATAAAAATGGAAGACTTATAGTAGGAGCCGCGATTTCTCCGCAGGATTATACAACACGCTTGCCATTGTTAAAAAAAGCTAAAGTTGATTTTGTTGTTCTTGATACCGCGCATGGCGATTCAAAAAATGTGATGGACGCTATTCGTCAAATAAAAAAAGATTACAATATACCCGTTATCGGCGGAAATGTCGCGACAAAAGAAGGAACAAGGAATTTAATCGAAGCCGGAGCAGACGCTGTTAAAGTAGGAATTGGACCGGGATCAATTTGCACAACAAGAGTTGTCGCGGGGATAGGTGTTCCGCAGTTTACCGCTGTTTTGGAATGCGCCGAAGAAGCGCGAAAAGCAAATATACCTGTGATCGCGGACGGAGGAGTAAAGTTCTCCGGCGATATTACAAAAGCAATCGGCGCGGGCGCGAGTGTTGTAATGATTGGCAACTTGTTCGCCGGATTAAAGGAATCACCCGGGAATGAAATTATTTATGACGGTCGAATCTACAAAGAATACCGAGGCATGGGCAGCATGGGCGCTATTTCTGACGGCGCGGGCGACCGTTATCAGATAGGCAAGGATGAAGCGCCGGTGCCTGAAGGCATCGAAGGAAGAGTTCCCTACAAAGGTGAGCTTCGTTTTTTCTTAAATCAGCTTGTCGCAGGATTGCGTAAAGGCATGGGTTATTGCGGCTGTAAAAATATAACCGAGCTTAATAATTACCGCAAGTTTGTAAAAATTACATCGGCAGGCCTTAGAGAAAGCCACCCGCATGATGTGCAGATAACGCAAGAAGCCCCAAATTATTCCAGATTGTAGAATTAATAGGAGAAGAGTTCTCGCAAAGGCGCAAAGAAAACCTAAGTAGTCCTCTGCGTCTTGGCGTCTTGGCGTGATAAAAACTGAGATAATTTTTTATGAAGAATTTAGATTTATTAAATGATTGGTATAAAAAAGTTTGTGTACCCGGTTTTATCGAATATGATCCTGTACAATTTTTACATCGTTACAAAAAACGGCAAGATATCGAAATTGCCGCGTTTTTATCCGCCACGATTGCATGGGGAAGGCGCGATTTAATTCTTCGTTCAGCGGAAAAAATGTACGCGTTAATGGGAAAAAGCCCATATGACTTTATAATATCCGGTGAATATAAAAAACTAAAAAGTAAACGTCCATGTAAATGTATCCACCGCACTTTTTTTGAAAATGATTTAAAATATTTTTGCCGTGGTTTAGAACATGTTTTTACAAAATATAAAAATATCGAAAACCTTTTTGCCTTATCTCCTGACAATATATGGAATGGTATAAATCTTTTTCGTAATGAAATGGCAAAAGTTAATAAAAATGTTTTTTCAAAACACATTTCTAACCCCGGTACAGAGGAAAAAAACGGCTCCGCGTGTAAAAGAATAAACTTGGCTCTTCGCTGGCTTGTCCGCCTGGCACCTGTAGATTTAGGTTTATGGAAAAAAATTAAACCATCTGCACTTTACATTCCGCTTGATGTCCATGTTTCACGTACCGCGAGAAAACTTGGGTTACTGGAACGTACTTCCAATGATAAAAAAGCGGTTATCGAACTTACGGATAAATTAAGAGAATTTGACAGCCAAGATCCTGTTAAGTATGATTTCGCGTTATTCGGCATTGGTGTACAAAAAAATTAAACTTACTTTTCTCCGCAAAGCTCTTTAAGTATTTGTAATTCACTTAATAATTTGCTGCGAGGCAGTTTTTGAAAACGCGCTGGTATCATTTCTTTTGAGGTACACTCTAAAACCGCAACTAAATTTTGTAAATCAACCTCATGTTTATACGCAGCCGGTAAAAAATCGCTCATGGCTTCTTCCATATCTTCGCGTTTAACATATACACGTTTATCAATTGTCGCTATTTGATTAGCGCGTGTAAGAACCGCTTCAAGGTCAGCGCCGGAATATTCATGATCGTATTTTTTAAAAAGGTCTGCGATAGAAAAATTGCGAATATCCAAGTTAAGTTTTTTAACAAGTGTTTTAAGAAGTTCTTCCCTGTCTTTTTTTGTTTCGGGATAAAATAACGCAAGGTGTTCCTCGGCTCTTCCCTGCCGTTTTAAATCGATGGGGATTAAATCCGGGCGGCAAGTGATTAAAAACCAGATTATTTTTCCGCGGTATTCGGTATTACCCATAAAAGAAGCGATTTGCGCGAACACGCGGTTACTGGTACCTGAGTCTCCTTCGTTTTGACGGTCACCCAAAAACGCGTCGGCTTCGTCCACCATTACCCCGACAGGAGCCATTGCGACAAGAACGTTAAGCGCTCTTTCCAGATTTGATTCTGTTTCTCCCTGCCACTTTGAACGGAAATTTCCAAACTTTACCATGGGGATTCCGATCTCACCAGCAAAAGCGTTAACCATAAAACTTTTTCCTGTACCAACAGGACCCGCGACAAGATAACCCATTGGTAAAACATCCGTGCGGCCCATTTTTATTACTTTTGCAGCGTTTTTAAAACGTTTTTTTATAAAATCATGCCCTGAAACATGAGAAAGATCATAAGTTGTTTCCATAAATTCCAAAAGACCGGCAGCCTGATCCTCGATAATTTGTTTTTTCTTACGGCGCATTATTTCGAGCGATAAAGGTTCTTCTTTTTCAAAACTTTCAGCCGCGAGACTTTCCAGATTCATAAGGTTAAGACCTGATGTAACCGAAGCGAGCACCTCTACAGTAAATCCCCTATCCAAGAGTAATTTTCCGGTTTTTTCTTTTGAACTTAAATAACTTTCTCTAATTTTAACATCAGGAAACGGAACATTTATTTTTACAGTCGCGGGAGCGTTTGTTATACGCGAAGAAATATCAGCAAGATTTTCTGTTAACAGAATCATGGAAATATCGCCGTTTTTAAATTTAGGATCTGTCGCCCATCTTGAAAATGTTACCATACAATAACGGTCGGCATCGGAAAGACGGTTAAGTTCGCCGGCAGGTACAATTTGCTCGGCATAATCGATAATAAAAACCATGCGGCATTTTTCTTTTTTATCTTTTGGTATCCTGGAAAGAAAATATTTTTCGATATACGGAAAACTTTTTTCCGGATCATTTGAAACGAAATCACCTTTGTCTACAGATTCGCTTGTAGCGAGACCTGGAGCCGCTTCAAGATATTCCTGATCCATATGTGGTTCGCAAAACGATATGCCGCTTGAACGATCGTAATACGCTATTATATCCTGATTGCCGAATAAAATTTCCGATATATAATCCTGCACTCTTTTAAAAACAAACTCTCCTTCCTTTCTTTCGTGAGGAAGAATGTCTCTTATATTGCCGTGTAAAATATAAAGTGTTGAGCTTTTTGAACGGTACTTGTTGGAAAATTCCTGCGCCCACGCAGGCAGAATTTTTATAAAATCATTGTAATTATAAATATACTGATCCGATTTTGGTACCCGATCGGATTTTACGATCTGATTCTCCTGCTTCATTGACATTTTTCCCTCCCAAAAATATCTTTACTGTAGAAAAAATTATATTGTCTGTTTTTTAACAGATTTTATTCTGCTTAACTCGGCAACAGCCTGTATCAAATCTTTATCTTTCGCGATTTCACTAATTACCGCGGGCAAGCGGTAAGTCCAGTTAAAATCATTCGCGGTTCCCGGTACATTTATTCTTTCATCTTCTGGATTTTTGGAATACCAGTTATTCGAAAGATGCAAAAGGTCTTGTATCTGATAAACCCTGAAACGCGAGCGGGCGCTTGCCGCTTTGGATAAAATTATTTTCGCGGTTCCCGGATGATAAATTTTTGGAAGTGACGGAACTCCGATAAAACCTGAAAATTGTTCCTGGTCGGCTTCTTTCTCCCACCATTCACGCACTGTCGAACTATCATGAACAGCCGGAGTACAAACACTTAATTGCGGATAATCTTCGAATGGAATATAAGGCATTCCATCTTTATCCCAGTCGCGGAACCAGCGTATAACACGCAAGCCTAATATTCTTAATTTTGAAAGTACTCGCGGAACACAAGATGGAACCGCGCCTAAATCTTCCGCGCAAGGAAGCATCGCGGATGATTCCACTAAAACAGAAAGAAGTTTCATTCCCTGCTGCGCCCATACCTTTTCTGATTTTCTCTGGCGTTTGGCTAACAGAGCTTCCAATTCATTTTTTTCATTTTGTGAAAATGAATTATAAGCGCTTGTATTTCTAAAATACCAAATAGGAAAAAATCTACCCTTGGTATATTCGACAAAAAGCCTGTCTTTCCATTTATTCAATAAATAATTTCTCGCGGCAGGATGAAGATTAAACCTGTCAATATCTTTTTCGCCTTTTATCTTCTTTTTAAACAACCACAATTCTTCTTCGTTAACACGAACAAGCGCTTTTTCAAAAACTTTTTCCGCCGCGATTTTTAATTCTTCTTCAGTGTAAGAACCATTCCAATTATTTTTTAGCGCGTCCCAAATTTCGCCTGTTAAGATATGCGGCTGAGAAACCCAGCGAATCCTGCTTTTATCAAAACCTAATCTTTTTAAATCGCCGGAAGTTACCGGTATATAAGGTACAAAACGTCCAAGCGCGGAAGAATAATCTCTTTGAGAACTTGCCCAAATTCTAAAAAACCCAAGTACATGATCGATGCGGTAAGCCTGATAATATTTTTCGGCAACAGCAAGACGTAAACGCCACCATTTAAAATTATCTTTTTCCTGGGTTTCCCAATTATAAATCGGAAAACCCCAATTCTGACCGTCCGGGCTATACATATCAGGAGGAGCGCCGGCAGACAATCCTTGAATAAAAATGTCAGGATTTGCCCAAACATCACAGCTGTCTTCGTTCATCAGGATTGGAAGGTCTCCTTCTAATAAAAGACCGGCATCAGTTATCGCCTTAGACGCTTCGGCAAATTGAATATCCAGCGCTCTTTGAAGCCAGACCCAGAAAAAGTGTTCATCCTGTAATTTTTTATCATTCCAGAGTTTTTCAATATCAGAAGAAGTAACAGTATTATATTCTTTCCAGTCCTTCCATGATTTTTGTTCGTTAGATTCTTTTAATCTTCTGTATACGGCGTATTCTTTTACCCATGTATTAGAATTGATCCAGTCCGCCAAAGCGGCGCTTTTTATAATATCAATTTTGTTCGCATCAAAAATTAAACGGCAAATATCCAATTTTTCTTTTAAAACTTCATAATGAGAAAAACGCGTATACTTATCGAATTTTTCTTTTGCCGTTTTTATACGGTTTTTTATGGTATTATCCGCAGTTTTAAATTCATCGAGTTTTTCAATACTAAGATATAATGGATGCAATCCAAAAGCCGTCAAACTTGAATACGGCGAACTTTCAAATCCTGTGTCATTTACAGGTAATATTTGAATGAGTCCGAGCCTCATTTTTTTACAAAGTTGGGCAAAATCGATTAAATCAGAAAATTCGCCTACCCCAATTCCGTTCCTGGTTCGCAAAGCTCCGACAGGAACCGCGACACCAAGTTGTCTTTTATCAGTCGCTTGTTTTTCCATTCTAACCCCTCTCTTTTATAGTTTCATTATAGTATGTAAATTTAATTGGGTAAACAGTAAAAATGTTCCTGATTGTATAAAAGTTAATTTTCCGTTATTATGATTTAAAAGACCTCAAAATATGGTCGTTTTAAGGAGATAAATATGAAATCAAAAAGGTATTTTTTTACGTCTGAATCTGTCGGCGAAGGTCATCCCGATAAACTATGCGATCAAGTTTCTGACGCTATTCTTGACGCCTGCTTAAAAGAAGATCCAATGAGCCGTGTCGCTTGTGAATCATTCTCTTCTACATCTTTAGTGCTTGTTGGCGGTGAAATAACGACAAATACATTTGTCGATTTTCAAAATTTGGTTCGCAATGTAGCGAAAGATATTGGTTATACCGATCCTTCTTATGGATTGGATTATAATTCAATGGCAGTTTTAGACATGATTCACAGCCAATCTCCCGATATTTCGCAGGGTGTTTCCGGAACCGGCTTAAAAAAATTCAAAGGACAGCAGGGAGCGGGCGATCAGGGCATGATGTTCGGCTTCGCGTGTAACGAAACAAAAGAACTTATGCCAATGCCGATAACGCAAGCGCACAAGATTTTAATAAACGCCGCAAAATTAAGAAAGAACAAAACAATTAAGTGGCTGCGCCCTGATTCAAAGAGCCAAGTAACAATTGAATACGAAGGTTTTAAACCTATACGCATCGATACTGTTGTAGTTTCACATCAACATGATCCGGATGTCGCTTATAAAGATATCGAATCCACAATAATCGAAAAAATAATTAAACCTATTCTTGAACCGACAGGGTTACTCGATAATAAAACAAAATATTACATTAACCCCACAGGCCGTTTTGTAATCGGCGGACCATTTGGGGATTCAGGGCTTACAGGGCGAAAGATCATCGTAGATACATACGGCGGAATGGGTCGTCACGGCGGCGGCGCGTTCTCTGGTAAAGACCCGACAAAAGTTGACCGCTCAGCCGCGTATGCCGCCCGTTATGTCGCGAAAAATATTGTCGCCGCAAAACTTGCCGACCGCTGCGAAATCCAGCTTGCTTACGCGATTGGAGTTCCCTTCCCCGTTTCTGTTATGGTAGATACTTTTGGTACAGCTAAAGTCGCGGAAGAAAAAATTTCCAAAGCTGTCGAAAAAGTTTTTGATTTAAGCCCCGCGGGAATTATTAAAACTCTTGATCTACGCAAGCCGATTTATTTAAAGACAGCGGCTTACGGACATTTTGGACGTTCAGAATTCAGCTGGGAAAAAACAGACAAAGTCGAAGAACTTAAAAAAGCAATTGGCTGATTTTTCCTGGGAGGGGACATGCAGATTGATGTTTCAAAGGTTATAAATTTTTGCGAAAGTTTATTTAGCGGATACGGTTTTACATCTGATGAAAGTAAAATAATAACAGATGTTTTAATCAGAGCCGATTTGTACGGGATTGAATCTCATGGTATTCACAGGCTTGTACGTTATAACGAGGAAATTACATCAGGGCAAGTTGATGTAAAAGCAAAAATACAAACCGTTTTTGAAACAGGAATTTCCGCGTGTCTGGACGCGAATAAATCGATGGGGCAGCTTGCCGCCGTACACGCGATGAATCTCGCAATTCAAAAAGCAAAAATTGTTGGCTGCGGAATGGTAACAATCCGCAATTCAAACCATTTTGGAATCGCGAGTTATTACACGGAAATGGCGGCGGCACAGGATTTAATCGGTGTAAGCATGTCTAACACCGAAGCGATCTGCGTTCCCACTTTCGGCGCGCAGGCGATGACGGGAACAAACGCTATGGCTCTCGCTATGCCCGCGGAGCCTTACACCTTTTCGTATGACGCTTCCACAACAGTTGTTCCAAGAGGCAAACTTGAAGTTTACAGAAAAAACAATACACAGTTACCCGACCACTGGGCGTTAGACGAAAACGGCAAACCATGTGTTGACGCGTCGGTTGTAATAGAAAATATAATCGCGAAAGCGGGCGGCGGCATCGCTCCGCTTGGAGGATTGGGAACTCTTCACGGAGGACACAAGGGATATGGTCTTAGCGTTATTGTAGATTTATTTTCCGCGGTAATGTCAGGCGGGCTTACTTCCAATTATGTAAACAGGAAAAAAGACATTGCCGGAATTTGTCATTATTTTATGGCGATTGATTACGGCATCTTTGGCGACAAAACATCGATTAAAAATAATATGTCCAAATTTTTACAGGAACTTCGTGACAGTAAAAAAGCCGAAGGACAAAACCGCGTTTACACACACGGAGAGAGGTCATCGGAAATGATGGCTCAAAGAAAAAACGGACAAATACCCGTAAACGAAAAAACTCTGGAAGAAATGTTGAACATCGCGAAAAAACTTGGTACAGACACTTTAAGCTTGTAAGGTTAACCCTTCTTTTGCCATTATTATTTCTATATTTGGATTTGCTTGAGCGTATTCATTTTCGATTTGTTCCAGTTCCTTGTCGGTATGCTGAGGTTCGTGATGATAAAATACAAGTTTTTTAACATTAGCGTCCTCTGTTAACTGCACGCTTTGATCATAAGAACTGTGCCCCCAGCCTACACGTTTTACATATTCTGTTTTTGTATATTGAGCGTCGTGTATAACAATATCCGCGTCTTTTATAAATTGTTTCATCCTTTCATTTTCTTCAGCGGCAGCTATCTCGCCTTCTTTTTGCGCCGCTTCATCATCTTTTTCTGATGTAAAAAGATTGCGGTAGGGTTCATGATCAAAAACTGTCGCGATTGATTTTTCCTTATAAAAAAAACGAAAACCCAAACAAAAAATAGGATGATTAAGAAATTTACTCTTAACAGTAAGACCATCACCTAGATCCAACGTTGTTTCTTTAATTTGACTATATTCAATTTTAGCGGCAAGCTCTTCTTCCCTTACAGGCCAGTATTGATAGGAAAGCTGGTTTCCAATAATTGATTTTAAACTTTCGTTTTCCAGCGAAACTGGTCCCGTTATTTTTAATTCTGTACCGGGAATATAAACAGGAGAGAACATCGGGAAACCCATTATATGATCCCAATGAGTGTGAGAAAGAAAAATCTCGGCTTTTATTTTTCCGTATTTTTTTAAATCATTCGCCGCGAGCCAATCACCCAAAGGACGAGCGCCGCTTCCAAGATCGACTATTATAAGCCTTTCATCAGCTCTAATTTCCAGACAGGATGTATTTCCGCCGTATATAACTGTATCAATACCCGGAGTGGGAAGAGATCCTCTTACCCCCCAAAAACGCACTGTAAGCATAGTTTAATTATATAACTTTTTTAAGAAATACGCAAGAAAACTTTCGCTCTTTCAATTTCGTGATACAATTTTTCCATTATATCCAGAAAAACATCTTCTTTAAGACCAATTGTATCCCAGATTATTCTTTCAGGTTTTTCAGGTTTTCTATCCCCCGCGAAACCAACTTCGTATATAACAGAAAAATAATTGGCTATCGCGACATTGCATAAAATATTTTTATTTTTACCGGAGTAAACACCCGCGTTGTGATGATGAGCGATAACATCAATAATTGAACTGTCCAGTTTCCATGATTTCGCGATCATATCACCCGCCGCGCAGTGGTTTATTTTTAAGTTATCATTTTCTATATTAAACAGTGATTTTCGTTCAAAATCCGCGGCGGTTATCATGTTTATATAATCTGATTCCAAAACCGCGTTAAGCGGAATCTTTCCAAGATCGTGCAATAAACCCGCGGCAAAATATTCTTCAAGATATCTGGAATCAACTCCCTGTTTTATCGCCAGTAATTTTGATGTAACTCCTACGCAAAGGCAATGCTGCCAAAAACCTTCCATGTTAAGTCCGTGAATATCCCTGTTTTTTGGAAGTATGCTTAAAATAGCGGTTGATAAAACCAGATTTTTAACAGTATTAAGACCTAGCATTGTAATCGCTCTAACAAGTGAAGTAATGTGAGTACCAAGTCCGTAATAGGCGGAATTTATTAATTGAAGCAGTCTGCCTGTTAAAACAGGATCAAGAGAAATAACTTTATTTAAATCGGAAGGATTTACATACGCGTTATTGCAAATTTCCAAAACCTTACCGGCGGATACCGGAAGACTGGGCATTTCATTGATATAATCTTTTATCTTGTTATTTAAATTATTATTTATCATGGTCTTAATCCTGCCAATGGCCTCGCTGTAACTTCTACAGAAAACTCTCCCGCGTGATAATTTAACTCACCTGTTACGCGATCGTAAGCGGCAACCCTGAAGTAATAAAGCGTGCCGTTTTTTAATCCTTCTATTAAAACATTATTTGTTAATCCGACATCAATAGGAGAAGGTCCCAATATAGCATCACTGCCGAAAAGTTCTCCGCGTACATCGCTGTAGTAAACAAGATAACCTACCGTGTTTTCGGCGGGACTATGCCTCCAGCGAAGCTGAACCGCGCCATCAGCGGCTATCGCTGTTAAATTTCGCGGCGGAAGCGGCGGTTCTCCCGGCATAAAAACAATATTCAATTGCTCAAGGTATGGGCTGGATTCGCCGTCCGCTGACGGATAAAAATCCACCGCGATTTGCACATAACGCCCGTTAATGCCGGAAACCGGAATGCCGGGAGTAAAACTAATCCATCTATTGTTATTTAAAAGATACGGATTTTCACTCGCGCGGATAAAAAAATTCATTTCGCAGTCATCAGAAAATTTAAATCTTCCGTTTTGACGGTATTCATTTTGACGGCTGTTATTTTGTGAAGAAGCTCCCCTAATACTTGTCCTTCCTCCGGATACATCAATTCTTAATATACTGCTTAAATTTTCGCCCAAGTCTATCGCTCTTGTTTCCATTCTGCCGCCTGAAGAAGCGTATCTTTGAACGGACGATCTTCCGGCGCAAACATTGTGAATTTTAAACTCGTCTATCATACCGGAAAAACGTTCTCCAAGAGAGAAAGAACTATTATTGCCAATAACAGGCGTATATACTTCGCTATTTTCGCGTCCTGTAGCTGTAGTATAAAAAATATTTTCTGTAACACCATTTACAAGATATTCCAATAATCCTGTAGACGCGTCAAAACGAATAAGATGATGACTCCATGTTTTGGGAACAATCGGTGTGTTACCTGTAAATTCAATATTAATATAAGGTCTGTTTGAAGAAGCGTTTATTGAAGCGAAAAAATTGGTAAACGACCATTGTAATCTGTTTCTTGAAGCTGAACAGGAAATCCGCTGTACATTATTCCTGCCGGACTGCGCCTGTCCTGATCCAGTAGCAGTCCAAGTAAGAATTTGTTCGCCATTTTCCAAATTAATCGGGTACAGCCAAAATTCAATTGTAAAATCTCTTATATGGTTACCGGACGAAAAAAGAGCGTTTCGATTTTGAGGTTGAATTAAAATTGGACCTGAATTAGCGAAAGCGCCTGAACGTCCAAATAAAGCGGCTCCATTCCCGGCTCTCGCGGAATTACGATCTACCGATTCAACATCATGCGGAATAGTTAACCTGTAATTTCCAATACTGTCTCTGAAAAAACGAGAATCCCTTTCGTCAAATGAAATAGACATATCCAGAGCATGTTCAGATAAAGCCGAAAAATTTCCCAAAACTCCTGTCGCGGCTGAATAGCCAAAAACAGAATTACTTGACGCGGATGATAAAACCAATACAGGATGAGGTCTTACCGCTGTAACTTCAGTAACGCTTGTTCTGTTTTCGGCAGCTCTCCAGGTAGCCGATCCGCCTAAGGAAATGGTTTTCTCTTCAAAAGCAAAAATACTACCGCAAATAAACAAGAAAATGTATACTATACTAATGAGAATTAATACTCTTTTCATGCGTCCCTTTATGGTTTTCTACTATATTATCGGTAAAAATAGACATGGATAATCAAAAAAATTCAGAAAATTATTTAAATGATTTAAAAAAAACCGCGCGAGACGCTCCCACAGAACCCGGTGTTTATATAATGAAGGATTCGACGGGTTTAATTATATATGTGGGAAAAGCGAAATCCCTTAAAAACAGGTTAAAATCTTATTTCTTTGGCGAAAAAGACCCCAAAACCGCTATTTTAATGCGTCATATCCGGTCATTTGAAACAATAATTGTTTCCAGCGAGTATGACGCGCTGCTGCTGGAAAATACATTAATCAAACAACATTCGCCAAAGTATAATATCAGTTTAAAAGACGGTAAAACATATCCTGTTATCCGTATAACACATGAAAACTTTCCCAGAATATTCCGCACACGCAGGATTATTCAGGATAAAAGTATTTATTATGGACCTTTCCCGGACAGTCAAGCTGTAAATTCGATGATGGAATTAATTGATAAACTTTTTCCTCTGCGTAAATGTAAAACAATCAAAAAAAACGGACCTTGCATGTATTATCACATAGGACGCTGTATGGCTCCCTGCTGTGGTAAAATTAATATCGAAGAATACGCGCTCCATGTGCAAAGAGTACAAAAACTTTTATCAGGTTCAACTGACGCGTTAATTATTGATTTAACCGCGAAAATGCACGAAGCTGCCAGAGCTTTATTATTTGAAAACGCCGCGCGAATAAGGAACACCATAAGAGCGATAGAAAGCCTCGCTGGCGAGGATAGCTCCGTACAAGATTTAAATCCCGAAGACAGAGATTACATCGCCTGGGCTGCAGAAGGAATTCTTACTACATTTACGGTATTTTCCATGCGAGGCGGAAAAATGACAGGAAGGGATTTATTCCGCACCCGATCCGCCGCTGACGAACAGGAATCGCTGGAATTATTTATTACAACTTATTATGATCCTTCAAGACCCCCTCCGATAAAAATATATGCGCAAAATTTCACACAAAGGCACAGAGACACAGAGGACACGGAGAACAAGAAAATTGAAGATCAACAAATAAATAATTCTTCCTCCGTGACTCCGTGTCTCCGTGTGATTAACCTTGAGTTAATTCTAAACTGGTTTAAGGAACAATTTGGTTACGAACCGGAAATTTTGCTTCCTTTGGAAAAGCACCATGAGGCGATTCTCGCGATGGTTAGACAAAATGCCGCGGAAGACCTGCGTAAACGATTAAAAGAAAGAGGCGCAGGTCCCGCTCTTGATGAACTGGCGCGTGTTTTAAAAATGGAAATAAAACCGCAGCGAATCGAAGGATTCGACATTTCTCATCTTGACGGCAAACATCCTGTCGCGTCATTAATATCCTTTAAAAACGGAGTGCCCGACCGCAAAAATTACCGCTATTTTAAACTGCGTACAGTAATCGGAATAGTAGACGATTATGCCGCCATGCGTGAAGTTGTAAAACGCCGTTATTCGCGCTTATTGCGAGAAAATAAAGAACTTCCGGATTTAATACTTGTAGACGGAGGCATCGGACAGGTAAACGCGGCGAAAAGCGTGTTAGACGATCTTGGTATTTCAAGCAGCGGAAAAAACAGTATTAACATTATAGGGCTTGCCGAACGTAATGAAGAAATTTGGCAGCCGGAAGCGAAAGAGCCGTTGATTCTTTCGCGGCAATCGGAAGCTTTAAAAGTTTTACAACATGTTCGCGACGAATGCCATCGTTTCGCGTCAGGTTTTAACCAGCGTTTACGTTCAAAGGATTTCTTTTTTTCTACATTGGAATCGGTCGAAGGTATCGGTCCAAAACGCGCGCTCGCGATAATGAAAGCCTATGAATCAATCGCGAATATCGCCGCGGCGCAGCCAAATGAAATATCAGAACGCTGCCGCGTCAGTGAAGCCAGTGCCCGCGCAGTTCGTGCTGTCGCTAAATTAGAAGTTGAAAAAAGTTCAAAATTATGATACAATTTTAACTTTGCATGTTACACATAGGTATTGATGTAGGTTCCACTACAGTTAAAACCGTGGTGATACAACCTGAAACAAAAGAAATATTATTTTCCCGGTATGAGCGGCATAATGCCAGCCAGAGTGAAAAAGTATATTCATTCTTACAGGAGATTTTTTCCGCGTTTCCAAATGAACAATATCGTTTAGCGTTCTGCGGTTCAGGAAGCAGAACTATCGCTCAAATATTACAAGCGCCTTATATACAGGAAGTTGTCGCCAATTCCATAGCTGTAAGAGCTTTTTATCCAAACGCTAAAGTCGCGATAGAACTTGGCGGGCAGGATGCCAAAATTGTTTTTTTTCATCATGATCATATAACAAATCGACTTACAGCAAGTGATATGCGTATGAACGGAAGCTGCGCTGGAGGAACCGGAGCGTTTATTGACGAAGTAGCCGCTTTATTACGAACCCAAATAGAAGATTTTAACAGTCTTGCCGCGAAGGGTACGTAAGTTTACGATATATCGGGCCGCTGCGGCGTTTTCGCGAAAACCGATATTCAGCCGCTTTTGAATCAGGGCGGATTACTTCCCGATATAGCGCTTTCAACTTTCCACGCGATCGCTAAACAAACCATTGGAGGACTCGCGCAAGGGCTGGAAATAAAACCTCCTGTCGTTTTCGAAGGCGGACCTCTTACATTTAATCCCGCTTTAATCGATGTATTCGCAAAGCGGCTTGGACTTTCCTCTTCCGATATAATTCTGCCTCCAAACGCCGAAATTTTTATAGCGTACGGCGCCGCTCTTTCCATTAATGAAATGTTTAATAACAGTTTTGCGGAAAATATTGATCCAACATCAGCGCTTGCAACCCTTTCCAAATATAAAGAATTTATAACAAAAGAAAATGTTACGCAAAATATAAACTTCTTTGACAATGAACAGGAATATGACGATTTTAAAAAACGGCATATAATACAAAAAATTAATACAAATTCTTTTACAAAAAATACCAATTTAAAAGTATATATGGGTATTGACGCGGGCTCTACTACAACTAAATGTGTTTTAATCGATGAAAGCGAAGATGTAGTTGACTATTTTTACAGTCCCAACAAGGGAGAACCGTTAAAAGTAATAAAACAGGCGTTACTCGACATGTTCGAGAAATACCGTAACGCTGGTATCAATCTTGAGATTATCGCTTTGGGAACAACAGGTTATGGAGAACTGTTATTCGACAAGGCTTTAGGCGCGGATTTTCATACAGTAGAAACTGTCGCTCATGCCGCGGCGGCGCAAAAATATATACCGGGTGTAAGTTTTATTCTTGACATTGGCGGTCAGGACATGAAAGCCATAAATATTTCCAATGGTATAGTTACCAATATTACTGTAAACGAAGCCTGCTCTTCAGGCTGCGGTTCTTTTTTGGAAACATTCGCGGAAACTTTAAATATACCTGTAAATAAAATAGCGCAATCCGCTTTTAACGCTAAAAACCCCGCCCGCCTCGGCAGCCGCTGTACAGTTTTTATGAACAGTACAATCATAACAGAGCAAAAAAACGGCAAACAAGCTGATGACATTATGGCGGGTTTGTGCCGCTCGATAGTAGAAAATGTGTTTACTAAAGTTGTGCGCATTTCAAACACAGCTCAGCTGGGAGATAAAATTGTAGTGCAGGGCGGCACTCTAAAAAACGACGCTGTATTAAGAGCGCTTGAACAATATCTTGATAAACATGTAGTACGAGCGCCCTACCCCGGAGAAATGGGCGCGATCGGTATCGCTCTTTTAACAAAACGCGAAATCGAAGAAAACGGGTTCACTTCACCTCACGGACCGCGTGATCGTTCGCGTTTTATTGGTTTTGAAGCTTTAAAAGATTTTGATTATACGCAAGAAGCGAATTTAATTTGCCTGTTTTGCGCCAACAATTGCAATCGCACATTGGTTCGTTTTTCAAATAATTTAACATGGGTTACGGGCAACCGCTGTGAACGCGGCGAACTTGTAGGAGATCCAAATGATCAAGTTTTACGTGATGAAATAAACAAAAGAACAAAAATAATGAATTCCATTCCGGATATGATAAAATTACGCGATGAACTTGTTTTTAAAGATTATCCCTATACACAAATAATTCCGTTAAATAATATTACAATCGGCTTGCCTCGTGTATTGGATTTCTGGCGTAATATGCCATTTTGGAAAGTTTTCTTTGGAGCTTTGGGATTTACAACTGTTATTTCCAAAAAAAGTTCGCGCCATCTGTACGAAAAAGGCATACAGTATGTAGCAAGTGACACCGTGTGTTTCCCCGCAAAACTTGTACACGGACATATCGAGGATTTAATAGAAAAAAAGGTTGACAGAATTTTCTTCCCGCAAATTAACAGGCTTCCCCCCGATAATCCGGAGCGTTTCAGCACTTTTACATGCCCTGTTTTAAAGGGTTATCCATTGTCAGTAAAATTTTCCAATAACCCGCTGGAAAAACACAATATTCAATTTGATTCTCCAATATGCCACTGGTTTTCCAAAAGGGATCAGGATTTTCAATTATGCCGTTATATGAAAGAAACTTTTAACATTCCAAAAAAGAAAGTTCTAGTAGCGATAAAACAGGCAGAAGGCGCACTGGAAATTTTTAACCAAACAATGACAGATAACGGAAAAAAAATAATCGAAGATGTACAGCGTAATGGCAAGTTCGCTGTTGTTATAGCGGGGCGGCATTATCAATATGACGATCATGTTAATCATAATTTATCGCGTTATTTTACAAGTATGGGAATACCTGTTTTAACACTCGATTCCCTTCCCAATCTTGGAAAAGTAAACCTGGAAAAATCCCGTGTAGAAATAACAAATAATAATCACGCGCGCCTTTTATCGGGAGCGATAATAGCCGCGCAGCATCCGGCGCTGGAATATGTAGACATATTCAGTTTCGGCTGCGGGCATGACGCTGTTTACACGGATGAAATCGAACGAATCATGAAAGAAATCTCCGGTAAATCTCCATTAATTTTAAAAATGGATGAAAGTGAAATCGCCGGTCCCTTACGCATAAGAGTGCGCTCATTTATAGAAACAGTAATGATACGGCGAAAAAAAACGCCGCATAACGCTTTACCTTTAGGTGATCCGTATCCTGTAAAACTTTATAAAAAAGATAAACACAAAACAATTTTAATTCCAAACGCTAGCAGAGCGTTCTGCCTGGTATTAAGTTCATGTCTTTCTCATGATGGTTACAAAGCTGTACCTCTTCCAATGGGAGGCGCCGAAGCTATCGCTATGGGAAAAAAATATGTGCATAACGATATGTGTTTACCCGCTCAAATTGTAATCGGTGAAGCTATCCTTGCGTTAAAAAGCGGAAAATATGATCCCGATAACACAGTAGTAGGCACTCCAAAAGTTTTATGCGACTGCCGCCTCGCGAATTATATGCCATTAACAAGAAAAGCGTTAGACGAAGCCGGCTTTCCGCAGGTCCCTGTTATTTCAACAGATATGTTAGATTTAAAAAACGCGCATCCGGGCATGAACTTTACAA
>WQXE01000022.1 GCA_009784995.1 Treponema sp.
CGTTTTTAGAGGGGACAAAAGCAGTCGTTGACGGCTCCCTAAACGCAAAGAATTAGGAGGAGAATTTATGAGAAAAATTCTTGTAGTCTTATTAGTCCTTTCTGTTTTGGGGGGAGCATTTGCTGACTGGTGGTCTTTAAGTGGAAGCGCGATTATGGGTACCAGAGTTGACTTTGACGCTGAAGATGCGACAATTAATCGTGATAGCAGTCTTAATGATTGTTGCTGTGCTGGTGAAAACACCGCTAAATTTGGTATTAGCTATGGTACTAATGACGGACTTAGCGCCAGTATAGATTTTGATTTAACTGGTAATATTTATACATCATTTGGTTATAGTGGTGATAATTATTATTTTACAGCTGGAGCGGATCTTTGGGCATTATTAGGTGGTGTATTTGTTTTTCATAGTACACCTTCATGGGGAGGTATTAATGATCCTTGGGATGATGATGCCGTGTTAGAACTTTCTGGTGATTTTGGTGGCGATGGCTGGTTCTGGGGATTGGATCTTGGCGGCTGGTATAAATTCTTTGACGGAATGATTCACCTTGAAGCTCATTTAGCTGGTCCTTATGAAGCATGGTGGCTTTCTGACGAAACAGTCGGCGATCTTTTTGGCGCGAATCTTGGAATGGCAGACTTCGCGGGCGGAAGCGGTGTTTTAGTTAACTTCAGTTTTGAAGCTTTAGATTTTGGTTTATTTGTACCGGATGTATTTAATGACGAAAACCGACTTCTTGTAGGTGATGGTGATGGTGAATTAGGTATTTTTGAAGAAGTAGCGATTGGTTTCTTATTCAACATGGATCCAATAGAATTCGCGGCTGTTTTTGGTGTTGAAAATTACACAGCTTACTTTGGAGCGAGAATTTTCATGGGTGCTTTAACATTAGGTATGAGCTTCCAGGGTGAATTTGAAGAAGAAGCTTTAGCGCATTTAGGTTTAAGCGCTAATTTTGACGGCGGCGTTTTTGGCGCGGGTATTCAGGCTGGATACAAACTTGACACAGCTGATGAAGACGCGTGGGAAATTGCGATTGCGCCAAACTTCTGGTATAACGTAATTCCTGATTACATGAGATTTGTATTGGACGCGAAATTTGTATTTAACACTGATGATGTACTTTGGGAATTCTTCCCAGCGGTTATTTGGAACTTTAAAGGTACAGGTAACGCAAGCAGAATAGGCACTTGGTCAGCAGCTACAACAGGTCTTGGTGTTGGTTACAAACTCGCGGGCGGCAACGATGAAGAAACCGCTAACGAATTATATGTTGGCTTTGCTTGGAGCTTCTAATTCTTGAGTTTTACTTAATTGGTTAATGTAAACCCGGCGCGGACTGCGTCGGGTTTTTTTTGCGACTATGAAGAATATAACATATACCAAAATCGCAAGAATTGACAATGACAAATATAAATATTATAATTTTTTATGACAACAAGAGAAATTGAGTTTGACCCTGAAAAGGCAAAACTTAATTGGCAGGAACATAAAGTAGATTTCGAAGACGCGTCACTTGTTTTTATTGATCCAATGAGAATAGAACGTCAGGATGATAGCGAAAGTAATACATCAAACGAAGAACGATGGCAAACTTTAGGAATGGTAAAAAAAGTTCTATTTGTTGTATATACTGAACGCGGTGAAAAAACACGTATAATATCAGCAAGAACCGCAAACAAAACGGAAAGGAGGAGTTACCATGGGCATGACCACGATAACCGTAAGGGTTGGACAAAAGCCGACTAAAGAACAAATAAAAAGAATTAAAGCTGCCGCAAAAGCTCCCATCAAATATACTGCGGATTGTCCGGAATCTACGCCGGAAGCGCTTGCGGAATTCGCCGCGAAAGCCCGAGAACTAAGACAAAAAAAGAAACTTATAAAACCGGCGGTTAAAATCCGTGTAAACCCGGTTTCTCTATCAAAATACAAATCCTTAGGCAGCGAATATATTAGTATAATGGCAAATGTACTGGATTATGCTGTAGATAATCCAGAAATTCTCGCGAAAGCCCGCGGATAAATATTAAAATACATAAAAAATTTAACAAAAAATAAAACTACTACATTACCGAATTATAGTCAATTTAAATACAAATCCGAATAAAAACGCCTAATGACATAATTTTAAAGTAATGTTACAATATTATAGAAGTATGATTGAAGTTATAAAAGAACGGCTTGATTTATGCGTGGGTTGTAACCGCTGTGTCAGGGAATGTTCTATGGAAACAGCAAATATAACTTACCAGGACGAAAGCGGCAATATCAAGGTAAAAATCGATCATAATAAATGTATTACCTGCGGATTGTGCGTCTCGGCTTGTAAACACGACGCCAGATATTTTACCGACGATACAGAACGTTTGCTTGACGATTTATCAAACGGAGTTCCAATATCACTTATAGCCGCGCCTTCTATCAAAACAAATATTCCGGAATATAAAAAACTTTTTACATATTTAAAACAGCTTGGCGTAAATAAAATATATGACGTTTCAATCGGAGCGGATATATGCGTTTGGGCTCATATTAAACATTTAAAAGAAAACGGCTCCTCGCCGATTATAACTCAGCCTTGCCCCGCCATTGTTACATATTGCGAAATTTATCAGCATGATTTATTAAAAAGATTATCCCCTATTCACAGCCCGATGGCTTGCACTTCGATATACATGAAGGAGTATCAGGGTATCAGCGACAGTATCGCGGCGCTCTCTCCCTGTATGGCGAAAATAAATGAATTCGAAGAAACAAAAATAGCGCAATACAATATTACATTTAAAAAATTATTAATTCATCTAAGACGAAATGAAATTAATTTACCCGATGAAGAAACAGATTTTGATCATGACGAAGGAGGTCTTGGTTCTCTTTTTCCAATGCCGGGAGGATTTAAAGAAAACCTGGAATATTTACTTGGAAAAAATCTTCATATAGCGAAAGCGGAAGGAGAAGGCGTATATGAAAAACTTAGTAAATACGCGCAAACTCCGGAAGATTTTCTTCCTGATATTTATGATGTCTTAAGCTGCAATGAAGGCTGTAATATTGGAACCGCTACTTTACACGAAAGATGCCTGTTCGAAATCGACAAGACAATGAAAAATAACGCGAGAAAAATAATTGATGAACAAAAAATGAAACATTATGAATCAATATATAAAACATATGACGAAAAATTAAATATCGATCGCTTCAAAAGAAAATATCAAATTATTCCCGTAAACACGCCAAAAATATCAAACGCGGATATTAGAAAAGCGTTTTTATTATTGGGCAAAACTACTTACGAAAAACAACATATCGATTGTTTCGCATGCGGTTCCAAAACATGCCACGAAATGGCAAGAAAAATAGCGCTTAACATTAATATCCCGAACAACTGCATTGTTAAAGCGATGGAAGATGTAAAAATAGAACACGAAGAAAATCTGCTGGCTCATGTGCAGCTAATGGAAATGGAAAAGTCGCACGAGGCGGATGAACGCATGAGAATCATGCTGGATTCCACGCCATTTGCCGCTCATTTTTGGGATGAAAATTTAAATATGACCGATTGTAATCAATCAGCGGCAGATATGTTTAATTTATCGAGCAAACAGGAATACATCAAAAGATATTTTGAGTTCATGCCGGAGTATCAGCCTGATGGAGTTGAATCCGCCGATAAAGTCAGAATGCTTATAGCGAAAACATTTGAAACAGGTTATCAAAAAACGGAATTGATGTGTCTGGGATTAGACGGAGAATTGGTCCCGGTTGAAGATACTTATGTTCGCGTAGATTATAAAGGTTCAAAAATAGTCGCGGGGTACTCAAGGGATTTAAGAGAACATAAACATCTTGTAAAGGAATTAGAGCGCGCCGCGAGGGAAGCCGAAGCAGCCAATAAAACAAAAAGTGAATTTTTATCTCACATTAGCCATGAGATACGCACTCCGATGAACGCGGTTATCGGTTCTGCGGAAATACAACTGCGAAAAGAAAATAATTCACCCGAAATAGAAGAAGCGTTTAACACGATATACAGCTCTGGGCATTTATTGTTAAATATAATAAACGACATACTCGATCTTTCTAAAATTGAAGCCGGTAAACTTGAACTTGTACCTGTTCAATATGATATTCCAAGTATTATTTACGATACAGTGCAGTTGAATCTTCTGCGATATGACAGTAAACCAATTGAATTTGATTTAAAAATAAACGAAAACACTCCGCTTGATTTTTTTGGAGACGAACTTCGCATTAAACAGGTTTTGAATAACATACTTTCCAACGCGTTTAAATACACGGAAAAAGGTAAAGTAGAATTATCAGTCGGTATAGAAGATTCTGACAGTAAAGACCCGGCGGCGTGTCTTCTTGTCCTGCGAATAAGCGACACGGGACAGGGAATGACAAAAGAGCAGCTTGATAAATTATTTGAAGAATATACTCGTTTTAACATGGATATTAACCGTACTATTGTAGGTACGGGACTTGGTATGCACATAACAAAACGCCTTGTTGACGCGATGGATGGGGTACTTTCTGTAGAAAGCGAGGTTGGCAAGGGTTCTGTATTTACTGTACGCCTGCCGCAGAAAAAAGTAGGCGAGAATTTATGCGGAGCTGAACTGGCGGAAAAACTGCGCGGCACCCGCTATAAAAATATAATAAAACAAAGCCTGTCGCAGGTTGTGCATGAATATATGCCTTATGGCAGCGTTCTTGTAGTTGATGATGTTGAATCCAATTTGTATGTAGCGAGAGGCATGATGTCGCCTTATGGCATTAAAATCGATACAGCTTTAAGCGGGTTTGAAGCGATAGAAAAAGTCAAAAACGGAAATGTTTACGATATTATATTTATGGATCATATGATGCCGAAAATGAACGGAATAGACGCGGCGAAAATTATCCGTAATATGGGTTACGCGAATCCAATCGTAGCGTTGACAGCTAACGCTGTAGCGGGATCGTCAATGATGTTTATAAATAACGGCTTTGACGCTTTTATATCCAAACCGATTGATATACGCGAATTGAATTCTTCGCTTAACCATTTAATCCGCGACAAACAGCCGTCTGATGTAGTCGAAGCGGCGCGAAAAGAAATGGAACAGAAAAAACTTTCCGCTCCAATACCTCAAAAACCACACGTAAACAAGGAATTATTAAAATCAATCATACGGGACATTGAAAAATCAATTGTTATATTGGAAGATATATTTCCAAAATTTGAAAGCGCGGAGGCGGATATAAATCTGTTTGTCACAACAGTACACGGCTTAAAAACTATCCTGCCGCATATCGGAGAAACAGAATTATCCGCTGCCGCGTTAAAACTTGAACAGGCGGGAGATAAAGTAAACATAAAAGAAATAACAGCCGAAACACCTCCGTTTATTAACGCTCTTAAATTGATAATAAAAAAATACAAACCAAAGACAGAAAGTTTTACCGAAGAAACATCAAATAATGATATAATTTTACTAAAGAAAAAACTGCTGGAAATTAAAACAGCATGTACGCAAATAAAAAAGAAAGAAGCAAAAATAGCGTTGAATGAATTAAAAAACAAAACATGGCCGCAAAAAACAACTGAACTTTTGGATAAAATCACTGTACATTTATTACACGGGGATTTCCAGCAAATTATATCTATTATAGAAAAATATTTGATGTAACAGCTTCACGCAGCTCATTTTTATCTATTCCCCAATTTCTGCCAAACCGGGAAAAAAGTTCGTCCGATAAAGTCATGAATCTTTCAAACACAGGTTCGCCGTCTTTTAAATTAATTAAACCCCTGTTAACAATCATTTCCCAAAAACGCGCGAAGTTTTTAATCCGCGAAATATCATCAGCGCTCATTGTACTGGTTTTTAAAACTTCATAAGGAGGCAGCGGATTATAAAACATAATAAATGTTTCATTGTGGCAGCAGATTGGAGCGCCCGGCAAAAGTTTTAAAATACCAAGCTGGATTTCAATCCGGCGCTCTTCCGCCGCGGGCGCGCTTACAGCCTGCCATAAATTATCAAAACCTTTAGCGAAAGATAAAAGGTCTTCGCCGGGCAATCCCGCGATTAAATCAGCATGAATAATGGCGTTTGTTTTTTCACGAAGGAAACGAAGGGTTTCCAGTTCTTTTTCAGGGTTACAGATACGCCCTATTCGTTTCGCGACTTCGGTATTTAAAGTTTGAATGCCAATTTCCAGACGAAGAGTGCCTGGCGGAAAACGTGTAAGCGCTTCGCGCAATTCCGGCGGGAAGATTGATGGAACCATCTCGAAGTGTACGACGATATTCGGAGAAGAGTTCACACGGGGGCACAGGGGCACGGAGAACACGGAGGTTTTTTCTATTTTGTTAAGAAAAAAATTGATAATTTGTATTGTTCGTTTGGGGTTGGTGTTAATTGAGCGGTCAAGGAATTTGAAAGTTTTTACGCCGCGCTGAATAAGTATATCCATATCTTTTAAAAACGGTTCAAGCGGAAATTCTCGTACTGAATTACTTTTTACAGAGCTCAAACAAAATTCGCAATTAAACACACAGCCACGGGAAGCCTCAACATAAATTAATTTTCTTACCAAATCCTCATCAGTATATAAATGATAAGCGGATTTTATCTCGTTAAGATTTATATTATCAGCGGTTATAAATTTATCATTACTTTGTTTTCCTGCGAAAATATCTTCGTTTAACAATCTAAAAGCGATTTCTCCCTCGCCTCGGATTACATGATCCGCGTATTCAAAAATTTCCGCTTCAGGCGGCAGATGCGAAACTTCAGGTCCACCAAGTACAATAATTGGTTTTTGTAATTCCTGTTCTTTTTCCCATTCTTTAAAAAGCTCTTTTAAAAGTTCAATCGTAGCGGTATGGTTCCATATCGAAACAGAAAAACCTAACACCTTTGGACGAGAAGTCAAAAGCGGCTGTAATTTTTCGTCTAACGGCTGGCGCAGAGCGAACTCAATTATTTGACAGGAATCTTCCAGCGAGCCAAGATTGGCTTTTAAAAGCCGCAGCGCCAAAGACGGGTGAATCCATTTCGCGTTAATTGTAGTAAGAACAATTTTTTTCATTAATTTTAATCCATTTTCCTCTCGCAAAGGCGCAAAGGCGCAAAGAAAGAACTAGAGTTTAAATGAAATCTACTCTTTAAATTCTTCTCCGCGTTCTTGGCGTCTTAGCGTGAACTCTTATGAAAAAAGTCCAACGGTGCCTGTGCGCCATTCCTCGCGGGCTTCCATGACAATTTTTTCAACTTCGAACCAGTCGTTAGCGCGCGGACCTGGAAAATCACGATTGGTCGAATTAGAAAAAACAATTGTTTTACATCCCTGCTTGCGAAGATTTGTAATATTTTCGGGAGCGTCATCGATGTAAACATGAGCGCCGACAGCTCCTTTATCATTCATAAAACAAATATCCCAGTATGGTATGTCGTAGTTATCAAGCCAGTCGACAGTTTGGGTTATTGTCGTGCGATGAGAAAATTTTAAAAAGAGGCGGTGAGTAATAATACGGATGCGAATACCCTGATTGGAAAGTTTGCGTAAAATCGCGGGCGCGTGTTGAATCGGCTCCATGTCGCCGAAAATATTACGCTGTGTTACCGCGAAACGGTGCAGTCTGTCATAACCGCCAAGTTCATCAATACCCCATTCGCCAAGACCAAAAGAAACTTCAGATGTAAGCGCGTCTAACGGTTTATGCAGCCATTCCGCCGCGATTTTTCTAATCGCTCCGTAAAAATCACCGACTACTCCGTCAAGATCTACGCCAAAAATAAAACTGCTGTTATTCATATTATCAACCAACCTTATTTATCTTTTGAAATTAGTATTACAATACTTCGGGCTTTTACAGAATAAGAACGCTGCGAAGAAAGACGCTCTTCATTGCCGGGGGACAGAATTTCATTCGGAGAAGGCATACCTGTATCAACAACCCGGTACCATTCTTTTTTCGCGGGGGGATCCGCCAGAATAAAAGGCTGAAGATCAATATCAGAATTAAACATTAAATAAAAACTGCTATCATCCCTGTCTGACAATGTTTCGGCTTTGCTGCCGTCAATACGCAAAGCAAGATAGTCGCCTATTTTATCCCAATCCGGAACAAGAGCTTTTTCATCAAACCAGCTAATGTCGGGAATCGCTCTGTAATCGCCGCCTCTGCCTGTATAAAATTCCGGGCGCATAAATCCCGGATGCCTTAAACGGAACGCGATCATTTCTTTTACGAAGCGGTAAATTTCTATATTCTTTTCGAGTAACGCCCAATCGTACCATGATATTTCATTATCCTGACAATAAGCGTTGTTGTTGCCGTTTTGCGTGCGTCCAAACTCATCACCGCCTAGCAGCATAGGAGTGCCAAGCGAAACCAGCAATGTTGTAAAGAAATTTTTAACCTGACGTTCACGCAGGACTTTTATAACGGGGTCTTTAGTCGGACCTTCTATACCATGATTGTAGCTAAGATTATTATTGCTTCCATCCCAGCTATTTTCGCCGTTTTCTTCGTTGTGTTTATTGTTATACGAAACAAGGTCTTTCATTGTAAAGCCGTCATGGCTTGTTATAAAATTGATGGAATGAAACGGCTTGCGCCCGTCTCGCAGGTAAAGGTCTGAGCTGCCTGTAATGCGGGTCGCGAGATGGCGTGTCTCTTTTGGATCGCCTTTCCAGTATTTACGCACATTGTCGCGGAATAAATCGTTCCACTCCGCCCAGCGTCCGCCGGGGAACCATCCAACCTGATACGCGCCGCCCGCGTCCCACGCTTCCGCGATAATTTTTGTTGAGTTCAAAATCGGGTCTTCGGCTATCTGTTCAAGCGTCGGCGGATTTTCCATTATGTTTCCATTTTGATCGCGCCCAAGTATCGATCCTAAATCGAAACGGAATCCGTCAACGTGCATTTCCATTACCCAGTAACGAAGGCAATCCATAATGAACGTACGTACAACAGGATGATTGCAATTCATTGTATTTCCGCAGCCGGAATAATTTTGATAGTAACGTTTATTTTCGTTCAATATATAATAGATAGAATTGTCTAACCCGCGGAAAGAAAAAGTTGGACCCATTTCATTTCCTTCGGCTGTATGATTAAAAACAATATCAAGTATTACTTCGATGCCTGCTTTGTGCAGCTCGCGTACCATTTCTTTAAATTCATTAACCTGAGCGCCCGGTGTCCTGTCCGCCGCGTAAGAACTTTTCGGAGCGAAAAACGCCGCGGTAGAATAACCCCAATAGTTTGTAAGCTTTTGACCGGTGCGCGGATTGTGACGCGGAATTTCATTTTCATTAAATTCCTGAACAGGTAAAAATTCAAGGCTTGTAATTCCCAAATCTTTCAGGTATGGAATTTTTTCGATTACTCCCCTGTATGTTCCAGGATACTTAACACCAGAATTTGGATGAGCCGTTAAACCTTTAACATGAGTTTCATAAATTATGCTGAAGCGAAGCGGATAATTTAAAGGAGTATCCCCCTGCCAGTCAAAATAATCATCGATTACAATACAGCGTGGCTGATGTTGAATATCATCATCATAAGAATATGTTAAATCGTTCCCCGGTTTATCAGGATCATAACCCGCGCACTTTCCATAATCCCAATCGCTTAAATCGGTTAGAGCTTTCGCGTAAGGATCAAAAAGAGTTTTATGGCGATTAAAACGTTGGCCTTTTTCAGGAAAATAAGGACCGTCAACCCGATATAGATAACAGGTTCCGGCGCCAAGACCTTTAATAAAACAATGCCAAACATTTCCTGTTTTTTGTTCTCTTTTGTCAAGGGGTATTTCTACCCAGGGACTATTTTTATCCTGAGATTCAAAAATGATTAACGTAACAGCAGTGGCGTGCCTTGAAAAGATCGCGAAATTAACGCCTTCATTAACAAGCGACGCTCCAAGAGGAAGCGCTTTTCCTGCTTCCGCCACAAGGTTGCAAAGTACCATAATCTGATTATAATACAAAAAATAAAAAAATGGAAGCAGTTTCTAATATCAAAACAAAAAAATGATAGGTGAAAATATAAAAAAACTTGTCTAATATTTTTCACAGTTATATAATTACAGTATGGAAATATTTAAAACAAACGAAATACAGAATATTTCTACACAATCAATGCTGAATATCCTTAACGGTATTGACTCGTTAATTTATGTCACCGAGCCTTCTTCAGGTAAAATTCTTTTCATGAACGATTCAATGAAACATCATTACAATATAAAAGGCGATTGCACAGGAAAATTATGTTACAAAGTTTTACAAAAAAATCTTGAACATAGATGTGATTTTTGTCCATGCTTTCAGCTTGACAAGGAACCGGAAAAAGCGATTGTATGGGAAGAACACAGCACATTAACAAATAGAATTTACCGCAATACAGACAGATACATAGATTGGTATAACGGAAAAATTGTTCACATACAGCACTCTATTGATACAACAGAATTAGTCGCGGCAAAAGAATACGCCGAGCAAACCAGCCGTTACAAGAGCGCGTTTCTCGCCAATATGAGCCACGAAATACGCACACCAATGAACGCGATTTTAGGCATCGCGGAAATTCAATTGCAAAACAAACATCTTCCTAAAGATACAGAGGACGCGTTAAATAAAATTTACGAATCCGGGGATCTGCTTTTAAATATTATCAACGACATACTGGATTTATCAAAAATTGAAGCCGACAAGCTGGAATTGGTTCCGGTTAAATATGACATAGCGAGTCTTTTATATGATACGGCACAATTAATCCGGCTTCGTAATGAAAGCAAACCAATCATATTTAATCTTCACATAACAGAAGATACGCCGCTTGAATTATTTGGTGACGAACTTCGCATCAAACAGGTTTTGAACAACATACTTTCTAACGCGTTTAAATATACAGACGAAGGCGAGGTAAAATTATCTGTTCATAGCGAATCCGCGGACGATACAGAAAACACAACTATTGTTTTTCGCGTCAGTGATACAGGTCAAGGTATGAGTAAAGTTCAGCTTGACAAATTATTTGATGAATATACGCGATTTAACATAGAAGCAAACCGCGCAAAAGGCGGAGCGGGTCTTGGAATGAGTATAACAAAACGTCTTGTCAATTTAATGAAAGGAGATATATCCGCGGAAAGCGAACCTGGTAAGGGTTCGATATTTACTGTCAGGCTTCCTCAAAAACGAATTGACAATACAGAATGTGGAGCCGAACTCGCGGGTAAATTAAAAAACCTTTCGTTCAAAAGCACGACAATCAGAAAAAAAATTAAGTTCAAACGTGAATATATGCCATACGGCAGCGTCCTTGTAGTTGATGATGTTGAATCGAACATATATGTCGCGAGAGGAATGCTGCTGCCATACGGATTAAATATTGATACAGCCGCGAGCGGCTTTGAAGCAATAGAAAAAGTAAAAAACGGTAATGTATATGACATTATTTTTATGGATCATATGATGCCCAAAATGGACGGCATAGAAGCTGTAAAAATAATCCGCGATATGGGATACAAAAATAATATTGTCGCGCTGACAGCTAACGCGTTAATCGGAAGGGAAGAAATGTTTTTGCGTAACGGCTTTGACGCTTTTATTTCCAAACCGGTTGATTCACGCGAGTTAAATTTTTTATTAATTGATTTAATAAGAAACACAAAACCGCCGGAAATAATAGAAGCAGCACGAATTGAACAGGAAAACGCGGGTAAAAATATAAAAACCGATTTAAAAAGCAGCAAACGCGATCTGGAAAAAATATTTACAAGAGACGCCGAAAACGCTTTAAAAATATTAACGGAATTAAATAAAAAATTATGCGATCATATAAATGAGGGAATAAATTCTTACATTAATACCGTACATGGAATGAAAAGCGCTCTCGCGAACATCGGTGAAATAGAATTATCAAATATCGCGCGCATACTGGAAACAGCGGGCAAAGAGAGGGATTTATCCGTAATAGTAGACGAAACTTCCATGTTAATAAACGCGCTTACGGCTTTAATAAAAAAATTCAAACCGCGTAATGATAAAAAGGATATAGAAATATCCGAACAAGACAATGAATTTTTACGAGAAAAATTAATTGATATAAGATCGGCGTGTGTTGTTATAAATAAAAAAGCGGCAAAAGCGGCTTTGAATGAATTAAAACAAAAAACATGGCCAAATCATGTAAACAATATTCTGGACAGTTTATCAACAAATTTACTGCACAGTGAATTTCAAAACGCCGAGGAAATAATCGATCATTTTATTATGTGAATCATTGACAATTAATCCAATTTTTGTTATTATAGTTATAAATAGAGTATTAAGGAGCTTTTTATGAATAAATTATTAAAAACTTTGGGATTTTTGGCAATTGTACTGTTAATCGGGTTTTTATCAACATGTGGTGAATCCGGAGCGAATACGGATTTAAAGCCCAATTTAAGCGTACCTTCAAAACCTTCTGATATACCAAATTTTAACAGTAGTAAGGGTTATGTAGCAATCCAGCAAGCGCAAGTTGATGATTTTATCGAAACACTGACGGATCTTCTGGACGACTTGGTAAGTTCGATAGATATGAATAACTTACTGCCCAATATTATGAATGAATACAATTCAAATTCATTCAGTTCATTAAGCCGAAGTTTAATGGGCCGCAGCATTGTATCAGAAAGTATTGACTTAAGATTAAGCAATGATGTACCAATGCCGGCATATACAAAAATAACCGGTTATGTAAAAGGAACAGTTTCACTTCATGAGGAAAATATTTTTCCAATAACAATTAACGGCGATTCGAAAGCCAGAGTTGAAATCAGCGAAGGTTTTATTTTGGATGATGATCCCGCTTTAGAAATGATTGGCGTAGTTACTGGAAGCGTCGCGATAAATAATGTAAGAATGATCAACGAAAATTCAATTTCCGGTTCTGTTTCCGGTACATTAAATTACGCGTTAAATATCGCTTATATAGAAGAAAATTTTTGGGTAAAAGTTATAGGATCGATAACACTGACTTCAAATCTAAGCAATGAAACAGTTACAGCAACCGCGAAATTAGATATTTATGGAGACAGTTCAAGCCCTTACGCTACCCAAACAATAACATTAAAAGCTACTCCGGGCGGAGTAACAATTAATTACTAAAAAAAAAGGGCTGCAAAGCCCTTTTTTTTCTGACATTTTTTTTGCTGCCTATTGACTTTTTTTTGCAAATAACACAAACTAAGAATGTATATTTCAAAGGAAGTGGGGTGCCGGACGCGGATGTTTCATCCGTATCAATCCTTAATCCCCCGCTAACCCGTAACTGTAATTGGGAAGATTCTGCCAATCGAACTTTAGTTCCGAACTAAAGTTCGCAAACACGACCACTGAAAAATCGGGAAGGTCGGCAGGAAAAACGCCCATAAGCCAGGAGACTTTGGTATGCGCGCTTCTATAATAGAAGCGACATATCCGTACGGATGTGTATATTTTTTCCAAGCTTCGAGGAAGAGCCTGTGAAAACCCAACTACATATCTAAAATTTATTTTCTCGTTATTGATGTAAGCCGGTTTTTGTGTCTTTCCCGGAAAGGGAGTGTTTTATGAGTAATTTCGAAAAGAGCATCACGCGAAGACGCGAAGACGCAAAAGTTTTTTTAGCAATCTTTGTTGTTGTACTTTTGTTTGTTGGGTGTAACCAGGATGGAGATGAACCCGGACCTCTTCATGGTTTATGGATATCCGAGTATGATGAAGTTTTTTTTATAAACCTAAATGACAATACTATTGTACATAGTTATGATTGGGATTTATTAATGTATAAAGGAACTATTAAGGAAATTGTTTTCTTTAATAATACTGCCGGCATCATTTTTATTGAATATACAAATACAGATGGCTGGACAATAGTAGAAGAAGATGGAAAGTTCACAGGAATTTATTTTCTAAATTTAACCGAAAATACAGTAGAATTAAAAAACGCCGCTGCAGGAACATATCCAAATTCTTATACACCAACTACATTAACTCTTTCAGCAGCTAAAGCTAAATTTACAATTGATAAAATCGGTGATTATTTTTCATTCGGATCAGCGTGCGTAAAACAATAATTATTTTAATTATCTTTTTTCCCTTTGTTCTTTTTTCTCTTGAACAAACCGATGATGATTATTTATTCGCGGATAACGAAGGTATTACAATTGTTGGAACGCGGCAAACAACACAGCAAATGGCAGTAATCGAAAAAGAAGAAATCGAACGCCATAACGCATCTGACATCGCGATTTTGCTTCAGGAAAGTCTTAACATAAATATCACAAGATACGGTACCTATGGAAATATGTCTTTGTTTAATCTTAGGGGTCTTGATACAAAACGTCTCGCGATTCTTGTCGATGGAGTTCCTGTAAATTCTTTTATGGACGGAAAGTTTGACATTGAACAAATCGATCTTAACTCAATTGAACGCATCGAAGTAATATATGGCGGCTCGGATTCCAAATACAATGTTTCAGGAGCGATGGGTGGTGTAATAAATATTATTACTGTAAAAAAACAAAACCCCGGGCTTCGTTTCGGTTTTTCTGTTTCCAATACTTCTGTTATACCCGGTGAATACCGTGATCGTAACGGAGAAACACAGGACGCAAACTGGGAAGATCTTTTTGATACGCAAAATTATTCATTGTCGGTATTATACGGTGGCGAAATATTTTCAGTTTCAGCTAATGTTTTCGCCAATCGCGCGGAAAATCATTTTTTATTTACAGACCGTTACAATTTTACCCGCCGAAAAGATAACAATGAAGTATGGGATACCGGCGCTTCCGCGAATATTGTGTGGTTGCTGGAAGATTTAACCAAGTTAATTTTTTCGACTAACTTTTATTATGGTGACAAAAATTTTCCAAACTCTGGTTTTTCAAGACACTTTGGCAATCAAAAAGATTTTTCCACCCGTTATAGTTTAATGCTGGATAAACCCCGTATATTACATGACGACTTTTCTACAGAGGTGTCAGTCACCTGGCATTTAAACCTGCGGGATTTTATTGATTCCGCGGATAATAATTCAAAACACGATCAACAAAGCTGTATGGTAATAAACCGCTGGAACTGGTTTTACTCTGATTGGCTTACTCTAAGAAGCGGCTTTGACTACAGCTTCATTTATCTTGATTCCTCGCGAATTGGAGTTAGAAACAGGCATGACGGCGGAGTTTATCTTACGGCTGAATACAAACCAATAAAACAATTTATGATCTCACCTTCCGCGAAAGCGGTTTTTTCCAGTGAAGGAGACGCTGCTTTTACAGTAATTCCAAAACTTGGAATTCTCTGGAATGCGACAGATTCAATTACAATCAGAAATAATTATTTTCGCAGTTTTAAGTTTCCGGACTTTGAGGAACTTTACTGGTCAAGCGGCGCAGCAAGCAGCGGCACGATAAATAATAGCGAACTGGGAAATCCCAATCTGCGTCCTGAAGACGGTTGGGGCGCTGATATTGGCGTGGAATATCAACATAAGGATATAATGAAACTGGAAAGTGTTTTTTTTACTCACTGGTTAAAAGATTCGATTCACTGGTACGCGGGAGCGGGCGGCGTATGGCGACCAGAGAATGTAGGGCAAGCTGTTTTTTTCGGACTTGAAAACAAATTAAATTATAATATACCGGTTTCTATTTGGTTATTGGAAAAAATAATTATTTCCGCTTCGTATCAATATTTATTAAGTTATCTTTTAAGTTTTGGATATAGTTTTACGGATAATAAAAGAATTCCATACAGTCCTGAACATACAATCGGAGGTTCTCTTAATTTTATTTGGCAAACGGGTTCTCTATTGGTTAATGGTCATTACGAGAGTTCGCGTTTTAATGACAGGGCAAATATCACAAAACTAAACTCGCACTTTCTGCTTAACGCTTCAGTGAATCAAAAAGTTGGAGATAATTTTTCTGTTTTTGGAACGGTTCGGAACATACTTAACACATCGTATGAATCGTTTTATGATTATCCCATGCCGGGGATTTCTTTAACTTTAGGTATGCGTGTAAACTTGGAGGCTGGAAATGAATAAAGATATTTTTACCACGAATAAAAACGAATCAACACGAATAATAAAATATATTCGAAGTATAATTTCGTGTTTTTCGTGGTTAGTAATCTTAATAATTCTTTTATTATCAAGTTGCAATCAAACTAAAGGTAAAGAAATAATAGATCGATCGGGGCGGACGGTTGTAATAAACAGGGCAATTAATCGCATTGTTTCGACAGCGCCGTCGAATACAGAAATTATCACAGACCTTGGGCAGGCTCATAAACTTGTCGCCATTGATATTCACTCGGCAAATATCGACAGCGTTCCTTCCGGTTTGCCTTTACTGGATTTTTTCTACCCTGATGCCGAAATAATTATCAATTTGCAACCCGATATTATTATCGCGAGCGGGCATAATCCCACGGGTACTGGAGAAGATCCTTTTAAACTTTTGCGTGACATGGATATTCCTGTAGTGTATATTTCCATGAGTAAAAGTATCGAAGATATTTATTTGGACATCGCGTTTATCGCTCAGCTTTTGCAAGCAGAAAAAGAAGGAGAGATACTTATCAATTCCATGAAAACACAAGTACAGGAAATAACACAACGAACAGAACATATTCAAAATAAAAAGTCCGTGTATTTTGAAATTTCTACCGCCCCCGATATGATAACATTCGGAAAGGACAGTTTCATCGACGATATGATTTCCATAATCGGCGCAAGTAACATTTTTGGAAATGATGCATGGTTTGTCATGCCGGGAGCGGAATCCATTATCGAGCGCAACCCTGATGTAATTCTTACAAATGTAAATTATATTAGCGATCCAATTGGCGAAATAAAGATGCGCCCTGGTTTTAATCATATTAACGCTGTTATTAATAACCAGATTTTTTATATTGATAATGATTCATCGTCACGGCCTTCGTCGAGGGTAATTTTGGCGCTGCGGCAAATGAGCGAGGCTGTGTACAGTGATCGGGATTTAACTCACGCAAAGACGCAAAGCCGCTAAGGACGCAAAGAGTAAGAAGAATATGAATTGTAAAAATATTATTTTAATTAGTATTATAATTTCTTTAGTTATAATAATCGCGGCAGCATCTCTTGGCAGTACTGGCATTAGTTTTTTTGATACAATTCAAATAGTCTTACATAAAATATTCGGACTGGCGGTTTCGCAAGATATAAACCCCGCGAATGTTTCGATTGTATGGATATTGCGCTTGCCTCGTGTTTTGCTTGCTTTCCTTGTAGGCGGAAGTCTCGCGATGAGCGGCGCTGTGTGTCAGTCAATTTTGCGAAACCCTCTCGCATCCCCTTACATTTTAGGAGTGTCATCAGGCGCGTCATTAGGAGCGGGAATAATTATCATAACCGGGATTACTCTACCCTTTTTGTACGGTTTTTCTCTGCCTTTAACTGGTTTTATTTTCGGGCTTTTAACTGTCTTTTTTGTCGCTTCGTTTTCTTCGAGAATCGATAAATCAATGTCGAATAACACAATAATTTTATGCGGTATGGTTTTATCGCTTTTTTTAAACGCGATCCTTACAACTTTAAGCGCTGTTTTTTCCGATGACTTGCGCCGTATCGCTTTATGGCAAATGGGAAGTTTCGCTATGCGCGGCTGGACTTATGTAGGGCTTCTTCTGCCATTTTTATTAATTGGAATTGCGGGTATTTTTCTTTATACAAAAGAAATGGATATTTTAAGTTTCGGCGATGAACAGGCAAAATCCGCCGGCATCGAAACAGGCTCGCTTCGAAAAAAACTGCTCGCTCTTTGCGCCGTATTAACAGGAGCTGCAGTAGCTCTTAGCGGCGTTATCGGTTTTGTCGATTTAATCGCGCCTCACGCGGCACGGCGCATCATTGGTTCACGCCACAAATATTTAATTCCCATGTCTTTTTTTCTTGGCGGTTCATTAATGGTTTGCACGGATTTAATCGCAAGAACTGTTATTTCGCCTTCGGAACTTCCTGTGGGAGCGATCACAGCGCTTATCGGCGCGCCGTTTTTTGTTTGGGTGTACTTTAGAAGAGGTTCTCGCAGAGGCGCAGAGGCGCAGAGGAAGAAGATATAATGCTTGTTATTAAAGAACTTTTTGCTGGGTATAACGGCGCGGATGTTATTTGTAATATAAACTTCGATGTAAAAAACGGGGAAAGTCTTTGTATACTTGGACCTAATGGCTGCGGCAAAAGCACTTTACTTAAAGCAATCGCGCGAATTATAGAATATCGAGGCGCTATTTCCATGAACGGCGAAAACACTTCCGATATCCCCCGTAAAGAGTTCGCGAAAAAAATAGCATTACTAAGCCAGAGCGCGCAAGTTTTTTTCCCGTACACAGTTTTAGAAACTGTTTCGATGGGGCGTTACGCGTATTCACAGGGTTTTTTAAAAAGCAATTCCGCCGAAGATTTTTCCATAATTAATAACATTGTAAAAAAACTTGATATATGGGATATAAAAGACCGCATGATCGACGAGCTTTCCGGCGGAACTTTACAAAGAGTTTTTTTGGCAAGGACGCTTTCGCAAACCCCGGATTTAATTTTACTAGACGAGCCTGCTAACCACCTGGATTTAAAATACCAAATTGAACTTTTAAATTTCCTGCGAACATGGGTCAAGGAAAACA
>WQXE01000023.1 GCA_009784995.1 Treponema sp.
GTAGTATTGATTAAAATTCCGCATGTGCGGAATTTTATACCTCAGAATTCCGAACATTTGGAATTTGAGTATATTTTTACCATAAAAAAGACAGCATAAGATTTACTTCTCAGACAGCCCCGAGTCTAAATACTCTGCATTTTAGACAGACTTTTTTTAGGCAACGTATGCCTTTAATTTACCTGATCTTATAGGGTTTTTTAACCTTGAAAGCGCTTTTTCTTCGATTTGCCTGATGCGTTCTTTGCTTAAATTATAACGGGCGCCAATTTCCTTTAAAGACATGGGTTTTTGACCAAGCCCAAAATGGCAGCGTAAGATATCGGCTTCTTCCTTTTCAAGAGTATTAAGAGCGTCTTCGATGTCATATTTCATAATTCTATGTTCCGCGTCTATGTCCGGGGCTGTATACTTTGTGTCTTGTACAAATTCCTTTAAAGGTGAAACTTGACTTTTAGAAACTGGAAGATCCAAAGAAATCATTTCTCTGGATATATCCAGAATTTCTGTTATATCATTTTTTTCCATATTAAGCAGTTCCGCTATTTCATTAATTTCTTCGTCTATTGTTTGTTGTTTTTCTATCATTTTTCCAGCTTTTTCAATCTTTACAAGGTCTGCCGCGCGGTTTACTGGCAGTCTTATCATTCTGGATTTTTCGCAAAGTGCGCTCATTATTGCCTGACGTATCCACCAAACCGCGTAAGAAATAAAATGATAACCTTTATTACTGTCAAAACGGTCGGCGGCGTTTATAAGACCTACATTTCCCTCGCTGATCAAATCCTCCAGAGGAAGACCTAACCCCTGGTATTTTTTCGCTATCGAGACAACAAAACGCAAATTTGAGCTGACAAGCTTGTCCCTCGCGACCATGCAGCCGCCTGTAGCCGCCTTCGCGGCTTCTTTTTCATCATCCCTGTTTAACATGGGAATTCGATTTATCTCTCCTAGATAAATTGCCAAATTGTCCTTGTTTGAATATTTCTTTCCCTTCGTTGTCATATCGTCCCCCTTTTTTACCTAACCAAGTGTCAGATTATAATTTGGCACTTGGCAACTGGTACCATGTTAAATAGCAATAATCGTGCCAAGTAAATTTTTATGTTTTTCTACTAATTTTGATTAAATAATTGATATTTTTAGGGTTTTATTCAAATTATTTGGGAGAAATGACACAAAGTCTAAAGATTGATAATATATTGTGTCATTTTGACCATATTTATACTCAATTTTATGATAAAGTCTATATTGAACTTGTTTTGTTACATAAAATTTTGTAAAATTAATATTTATGCCGAAACATATATTATATAGTACAAAAAAGGCAGGTTATAGAATATGAATACCGCTCCCGAGTTGGTCGTGGATGAGGAAAAAATAAAGAAAGCCATTCAATCAGGGCTTCCATTAACAATCACAACATATACACTTCCAAAAGAAATTGAAATTTATATAGAGCAAATTGTCGAAGCGTTTTTGCGGCACATGGATCAATTAAAGTTAAAAGATTATATCGTCTATTGCGTGCAGGAGCTTGTTGTAAACGCCAAAAAAGCGAATACAAAACGCGTATTTTTCGCGGAGCGCGGTTTGGACATCAATAATGATAGTGATTATAAAAAAGGAATGGAAACCTTCAAAGAAGAAACTATCAGTAATATCGCGCATTATCTTCAACTGCAAAAAGAAAAAGGTCTTTATATAAAAGTCATTTTACAGGTTAAGAGAAATACAATTCAAATTGAAATTCGCAACAATGTTACAGCGACTAAAACCGAACAGCTGCGTATTCATGACAAAATGGCAAGATCAAGGCAATTCGACAGCCTGGAAGACGCTTTATCTCAGGTACTCGATGACAGCGAAGGCGCGGGGCTTGGTCTTGTTATCCTCGTTTTAATGTTGAAAAAAATGGGTCTTGATGACGAAGCGTTCACAATGAAAACCAATGATAAATACACTGTCGCGAGTATTTCCATACCGCTTGATGAAGCTATGCTTCAAAATATGTCAGTTCTTTCCGAAGAAATTGTGCAAAACATCAATAGCCTTCCTCAGTTCCCTGAGAATGTTCTAATGGTTCAAAAGCTTATTAATGATCCAAGTTCCGATATGCCGACTATCGCGAGACAGATTTCGATGGATCCGGCTCTTACCGCCGATTTACTAAAAATCGTAAACTCCGCTCAATACATGCTCTCTAAAAAAGTTGACAGTATATCGGAAGCGGTAAAAATGATTGGTATAAAAGGCATTAAAAACCTGCTTTATTCCTACGGTACACAAAAAGTTCTTGGCGACGACACAATCGATAAAAAGAAACTTTGGGAACATTCATATAAAACCGCCTTTTACGCTTTCAATCTTGTTAAAAACTTTAAAAACGACAACAATCTGCTTGACGATGTTTATATCGGCGGTATGCTCCACGACATGGGAAAAATTATTTTTTCAAATGTTCACGGCGACTTGTTGGATAAAATTAAAGGTTTTTGCGTTGATAAAAACGTGCCATCATCAACATTTGAAGATCTTTCGGCTGGTTTGAACCACGCCGAGCTTGGCGCGTTGATTGCCGAAAAATGGAACTTCCCCGAAAAGCTTGTCGCGGCAATCCGTTATCATCATGAACCTGAATCAGCCCCGGCTGACTGCAAGGATATTATCGATACTGTATATCTTGCGAATATGTTCTGTGAATATGAAAATAAAAATATCAGTTTTGATCAGTTTGAATCAGGTCCGCTTGAAAACTTCGGCTTAAAAAGTAAAAAGCAGATTGATTCATTGCTCGAACGGCTTTCATCAGGGTTTAACAGGGAAGGCCAACTATAACAAAATCCTAAGCTTGGTTAGCTTAGGATTTTGTTTCGCAGTTTTTCGGCATACTGCCTGCAAAACTGCCTTTTTTTAGGTTGTAATTACAAAACTGAAGTTTTGTAATTACTTTTAACCGCACGCTATTCCCCAGTATCAAGTTTTTATGATATATTAAGTAACTTATGTTTCTCAAGCGTTTGTCGATTCTCGGTTTCAAGTCATTTGCGGACCGTACAGAAATAGAATTTAACGATGGTATCACCGCCCTTTTGGGTCCTAACGGCTGCGGAAAGTCCAATGTTGTGGACGCTGTTAAGTGGGTTTTGGGTGAACATGCCATTAAATCTCTTCGCGCCGAAAAGATGGAAGATGTCATCTTTGGCGGTACAGAAGCCCGAAAACCCTTAAATGTAGCGGAAGTTGCCCTAAGTATCGCCAACGAAACCGGTCTTTTACCGATGGATATGCCCGAAATCGAAATTAAAAGGCGCCTTTATCGCTCCGGCGAAAGCGAATACTTTATTAACGGGGCGCAGGTACGCCTTAAAGACATTCGCGAGCTTTTCTGGGATACAGGTGTCGGCAAAACCGCCTATTCAGTCATGGAACAGGGAAAAATCGACCAAATACTTTCGTCAAAACCGGAAGAAAGGCGATACCTTTTTGAAGAAGCGGCAGGTATTACCCGATTCAGGGAACGAGGCGCGGAAGCTGAGCGTAACCTTGCCAAAACCGAGGAAAATGTCCGTCAGGTTGAGTTAATTTTAAACGAGGTAAAAAGAGCGCATGACAGTTTAAAAACTCAATCCGAAAAAACATTAAAATACCGCACGCTTCGCGATGATATTTTTAATTACGAACTTGATATCCAGCTTTTAAGATTAAAGCATTTTAAATATGAAAGAGACGAAAAAAATGAAACTTTAAGACGCAGAACTGCCGACCGTGACAGGATTCGCTCCGAGATGGAAGCGGAAAATAAAGCGCTTGAAGCTAACATGGACGAAGTAAACTCTATGGAAGCCCGTCTTGTAGAATTGCAAAAAAATATTTACGGTTTAGCGCTGGAAAAAAACGCGAAAGAAAACGAGATACGCCTTTTTAACGAACAGCGCGGCGAAAATAAAATAAAAATTGGGCAAAACGAAGAGCGCGAAAAGCAGGCTATCGAAAAAATAACAGAACTTAATAACGACGCTTCCGGGCAGGACGCTGTCGTAGAAGAATTAAAAAAACAGTGCGAAAGTATCGAAGAAAATATCCGCTCCTTTGAAGAAAATATTCAGCTCGCGGCGGGGCGTATCAGCGAAAACGAAAAAGAATCGCGTAGAGCGGAAGAAGATATTTTAAATATCGATAAAGAACTTGCTGGTTTGGAAAAAGAACTCGCAAAAATTACTGACGATATTGTCGAAGAACTTGATGCCGGTTTAAAAAAAGCGGGATATTCCGCGGCTGAAAGGCGAAGCGCCGAAGAATCGTTACGTGAAACTCTGGGAAAACTTCGCACTTTGCTTGGCGGAAGGGAAGCTTTAATCCGCGACCTTGTCGCCGCCGCGAATGTTACAGGCGGAGTAGATTCTTCCGAAATAGGACGCATTACAGATATTTTATTGGAAGGTTTAGTGGAAGCCGCGGCGGGTGCCGACAAAGCGTTGGAACTTTTTAACAATTACCGCGAAGCCTCCCCCACCTTTATCGACGAGTTTTTGGCGCCGCAGGGAATCATTACAAAAAAACGCGCGTTGGATGTGCAAATAAGAAGCGCCAAAGACGGCATCGAAGAACGGCGGCTGCGGATAAAAACATTACACGAAGACAATGTAAATCTAACTTCAAGAATAAACGAATATCGCGCGACTTTGGAAGATTTAAAAGTTAATCGCGCGCAAATGAAAACAAGGGCTCAATCCGCGGAAGATCAGGCGCGCCTTATTAGACGCGAGCTTTCCGGGCAGGAAGGAATACTTAAAACCATCCGCGATGAACTTTCTGTTTACCGCAAAAGGCTTGAAGAAATTGACGGACGTATCGGCGCGGTGCAAACAGAAATCGCCGGTATCGAGGAAAAGACAATCGCTTTTACTTCCGAGCTTGAAAAACTGGAAAAAGATATTCGCAAACGAAACGACAATGTCGCGGGTAAAAAAGTTGTTATCAACAAACGAATGGCGGAACTTTCCAAAGTGCAGGAAGCCCTTGAAAAAATTCATCTTGAACTCGCGCAGTCCAACATAGAAATAAAAAATATTCAGGAAAACTTCAGGGAAACTCATTCAAGGGATTTAATGGAGTTTGAAGAGCGTATCTTTAACATTACAGAAGCTCCCGCCGCGTTACGTGAAAAATTGGCGTCTTCGCGCGCTAAAATGAAAGAATTGGGTTCTGTAAACCTTATGGCTCCCGAAGAATACACAGAAACAAAACAACGTTATGATTTTCTCAGTAACCAGATGGCAGATCTTGAAAAGGCGCGAAAAGACCTGGAAGACCTTACCTCTGAAATACGCCAGGAATCTTCGCAACTATTTTTGGACACATATAACCGCATCAAGAAAAACTTTCACAACATGTTCCGCCGCCTTTTTGGCGGAGGGCGAGCCGAGCTTCGTTTGTCCGATCCAAACCATGTTTTGGAATCCGGTATCGAAATTCTAGCCCAGCCGCCCGGAAAAAAACTGGAGCATTTAAGCCTGCTTTCAGGCGGCGAATGCTCAATGACGGCAGTCGCTCTGCTTTTCGCTACCTACATGGTAAAACCGAGCCCCTTCTGTTTGTTAGACGAAATTGACGCCGCACTGGACGAACAAAATGTCGGGCGCTTTGTACACCTTCTTCGCGAGTTCAGCGATTCAAGCCAGTTTATCATCATTACACATAACAAAAAAACCGTTACAGGAGCGGGAACACTTTTGGGCGTAACAATGGAAGAATCCGGCGTTACAAAACTTTTAGCCGTGCGTCTTGAAAACGAAGAGCTGGCGCTTGCCGACGGACCTCCTCCCCAAAGCGAACTTTGGGAAGCGGACGGCAAATTCGAAGAAGAAGATATCGCGCCGGAAGAAGGAATGCAGCTGCCCGCCGGCATTAACGATCCCAAAAAAGTTACTCAAGAGCAGCTTCGCCCGATAAGGTCACGCAAAGAGTAATCTATTTTTCGCTAATTCACAATAATTATTATCTATTTCTATTCCGATAAATGATCTGTTTTTAAAATACCCGCAAGCGGCGCCTGTAGTTCCACTTCCACAAAAAGGATCAAGTACAATATCATTTTCTTTTGTAGAAGCCAGGACAATACGTTTTAATAAGTCCAATGGTTTTTGTGTCGGATGTTTTCCATATTCTTTTTCGCTGTTTTTTGGAGTAGTCATCGACCAGACAGATCTCATTTGCGTATTTTCTTTTTTTAATTTATCTTCAGGAAAAGATCCATTTTTCATTTCATCATAATTAAATGTATGTTTCGCTTTTTTTTCCTTGCGCGCCCAAAGTATTGTTTCATGTGACGCTGTAAAAAAACGGCAGCTTAAATTTGGTGACGCGTTTGGCTTGAACCATGTAATGTCATTTAATATATGAAAATTATTTTTTTGTAAAAGATAGCCGCATTGATAAATACTGTGATATGTGCCGGAAATCCATATTGTGCCTTCAGGTTTTAAAATACGGCGGCATTTTGTAATCCATTCATTATGAAAAGTTGTATCATAATCAAAACCAAAACTTTTATCCCATTTTCCTTTGTTTACATTAACTCTTTTTCCGTTTTGGCAGGAAAATCCGTCATTTGATAACATATATGGAGGATCAGCGAAAATCATATCTATGGAATTTTCCGGAATACAATTTATTAATTTTAAGCAATTTTCGTTAAATATCACAGCGTTTTTGGATTTATAAAAGGGAGTATATTCATCTAAAGGTTTTGATAACACTTTCGCGAAATCCCCTTTAGGATCTATTTCTCCATCTTTAAGCATAATAATCCTTAATCAAAACCAATATCTATCATCAAAACGAAACATAATAGAAAAATGGTGTAATGAAATCCTTTCAGAAAATACCGGAATGTAATAAGCGTATTCAAGACCTAACCCCATAGATTGATCAGGCGAACTTCTAAGTTCAATTATTGTTGATATTCCTACATTTGGATTATGTACAATTCCATATTCCCAATTTTTAACATCTACCATTAAACTTGACAAATTATATCCAGCGAATATCATTAAATCAAATAAACTAATATCAAATAAACTAAAAAATCTAATTCCAAAATTATAACCAAGATTAAAGCCAAAATAATAATATATACCACTATTGTGATGCTGTCTTTCAGCGGAAAATAACGAAATTAAATACATCCAATCCCAGCCTATTCCCGCGTCAATATATATTCCTAAATATATATTATTGGTAATAACCGGAAAATATTTTCCATAACCTATATTAAAATAAAACGATACTGAAGATTCACTTGATTCAGGAATCAGTATTCTAAGCGAACCATCAAATAAATTATTATTTGAATAAGAATATTGAAATATAAATATTAATAATATGAATAATAATATTTTCTTTTTCAAATCTACCTTGTCATAACGGCGAACCTGTTTTGCCTCGCGCTGGTGTTATCTGTCACTATGTGATTTCCCGCGGTTCTTTCCGCGTTGGTTATACGCTGAGCGGGAGTCGGGTGAGTTCTGCCAAAACCGGAGCCTGAGGTTTGCGCGGTATTCAATACCCTTAGCATTTCAATTAAAGCTGAAGGATTGTATCCGGCGTCTGCCATCAATTTCATTGCCATTGTGTCGGCTTCAAGTTCCTGTTCTCTTGAATAACCGTTTTGTATTAAAGTCTGTACGATTTCTCCGACAGATTCGTTAAAAACATTGGTTAATTCATTTACATCCATTCCTGTCGCCGCTCCTGCCGCCGATGTGCCTGTAACTAAAATTGCCTGGGTAATACGGCTGGATTTGATCGCTTTAATGCCGTGCTGTAATTGAATGTGCGCGACTTCATGCGCGATAACACTGGCAAGAGCGTCCTCAGATCTCGCGGTATTGATAAGCCCTCGAGTTATTAAGATGTGTCCGCCGGATGTCGCGAAAGCGTTTATCTCATTGCTGTCTAAAATAGCGACCTTATATCCGTTATAAACATCTGGGCGGGCAGAATTAATCGTAATTGCCGCGCAGATATTATTCAAATAGATGGTTAACGCGGGGTTACCGTTCCATATTCTGTAGTTTGGGTTAGAAAGAATGTTCGCGGCTACCGCTCTTCCGATAAAGTATTCCTGTTCGGGAGTAATTTCTTCCGCCGCTGTACCTATCGCTCTTGCCGAATTGCTGATCGCGTCGGCGGTATTTTGATCGATAACTCCCGCGGCTCCTGCCACCTGCGCGCCGAAATCCAAAACCTTTGTTACAGTTCCACAGGAGAAAAAAACACAGGTTAAAATAACAAAAATAGTAAGTGTTATATAAATTTTAATTTTCATTAGTTATCTCCCATCGAAAGACGGCCTTCTTCCAAAAATCGTATTAATTGATCTTCGTTGATAATTAAACTTTCTACTTCGTTTACAGCCGAATAGTTTAATTCTCTATTTTGAGTTCTATAGGCGTCCTCAATTTCCTGATCAAAACCTTTTCCGGCAAGAGCTACTTCTCTTGTTGTCTCCGTACTTGTTGTACCTGTAACTATCTGCCTTACCGACATATTCGCTGAAGGTGTCCAGCCTGTTAAAGAAGGATTTACCGCGCTTCGGACTTCTACAAACCTTCCGCTAACCTGTATTACTGTTACCCGATCTCCGTAGTTTAATCTTCCGCGGTTACTCGCGAAAAATCCTGTGGAAGATTTTAAATCAACCGTTCTTACCGCTACATACAATGTGCCGCCTCTCGCGACTTGCGCCGCGGCCAAACCTGTTATTATTAATCCCAAAAAAAGAATTAAAAGTAATTTTTTCATTTTAAACCCCACACTATTATATCATTTTGATGTTAAATTATCCACGCCGTTATCCCAATTTTTTTCATCAGGCGGTGATGATAAATATTTTTGACATCTATCAATGTATTTTTTCGCTACTAGGTCATCGCCATCCCTGCTGAAAATTGCCGTAAAAATATTTAAAGCGGCAAGAAAATCCCTGTTTTCATAGAAATTCATCGCCTGTTCCCAGCTTTTTACCATATTTGATAATTCAGGTGAAGCGCCGGAAGTTATGTCTAAAAGTTCATAAAGCCGCAGTGGAGTGTTAATCCCTACAACCCTGACCCTGCTTAAAGGGCGCAGTATAAAATCATCTATTTGTCCCTGATTTAAAAGCAAAGTCTGTGTATATTCACTGATTAAAATACCGCCAGTATTATATTGATCATTTACTCCTTCAAGCCTTGCCGCCAGGTTAACAGCGTTCCCCATTATCGTGTAGTCCATTTTATTCGGAGTACCCATGTTTCCTACAACCATATCTCCTGAGTTAATGCCAAGACGGGTATAAACAGGGCAAGGGTCGTCCAAACCTTTTATCTTTCCTTTCGCGTATAACGCTTCCAATACTTTTTGGTTTACAAGACCTCTTTCCAGAGCTTCGCGGTTTAATTCTTTTTCCGCTTTTTTCATCATTACGGCGGAATGGCACGCTAAAGCCGCGTGGTTATCCATTTGAATCGGCGCTCCGAAAAATGAAACAATCGCGTCCCCTACATATTTGTCGATTGTTCCCTGGTGGTCAAGAATAATATCGCTCATTCTGGTTAAATAAAAATTTAAAAGCTCTACAAGTTTCGCGGGGTCTCCAAGCGCTTCTGAAAAAGTAGAAAAGGCGCGGACATCGGTAAAGATGGCAGTCATTTCTCTTTTTTCGCCGCCTAGATTTAATTTTGAAGGATCCGCTATTATCTGTTCGATTACTTTTGGCGAAAGGTATTGCGAAAACGCTGATTTTATAAAACGTTTCTGACTGCCTTCTGTCGCGTAATTATAAAGAGTTACTGTAACAAAAGAAAAAAGCGTCCCCGCGAGGTATGTGATCATTGGAATCCAAAGACCGCCAAACTGATATACAAAAATCGCGCTCGCGACAATCGCCGCGACAGTAAAAACTGCCGCTCCAACGGAAATTAAAATTCGATGTGAAAACATCATAATACATACAATAAAAATTATAATCGCGAGAAGTGTTAACAAGTTAGCCAATAATGAACTTTCACGGATAAAATCGCCTTGCAGCATATTATCCAGCATTGTGATGTGAACACCCATGCCAGGGTACACAGGAGAAATCGGCGTGCTGAAAATATCAAAAAGCCCCTGCGCGTAAAATCCGAAAAATACATAAGTATCTTTAAAGTTTGACGGTGTTATCATAAACCATTCGGTTCCCCTTTGCGTGATGTATCCGCCAAAATCCAAATTCATTCCTTTCGCGGCCGCCTCAGCGCTAAGTAAAATATCCATAGCTCTGTATGGATGATAATTCATTTGTAAATCTCCCCTGTAACGTAAAAGGATATTTCCGTTTTTATCTACAGGTATGGAAAGTCCTTCCCATTCAATTGAATCAGTCTTTTCGTTAAAATAAATTCGCTGTCCCTTGCCGCCTACGATAAGCGAAGCGGACGAAAGACCGGGAATCGCTTTACCGTCAAATAAAGTAAAAAGTTGTAATCGCCTTACTATTCCGTCAAAATCCGGAACACCTGTAACACTGCCTAAAGCGGCGGCTGAATTACTCAAACCCGGAATTGGGAATTGCCCTTTTTCCGTTTCTCCTACGCTGTGCCGGTAAAGTACAGAATCAAAATTATCCAATTGAAATAATGGTTTGTTTAAACCGGATGGCCAGGTTTGGACATTTCCGGATTGACTTGAAAACATTACAGTTTGAACTACATTGCCAAAATTTTTGGAAGCGTTAATGAATGATTCATCATCAGCTCTTTCACTTAATGATCTTAAAGTTTCGATAGCTATCCTTGTAACCGATCTTCCCCGTCCTTCACCCGGTGATAAATCGGCTTCTTCTAAAACTCTTACAGCGTTGTCAATTATTTCATCCTGTTTCGCGTTTCGGTATATGGAAGGTTCTGAAAAAATGACGTCGAAGGCAATAACTTTCGCTTCTCCCATGTTCATGTAATCGACAATATCAGCGTACGCTTGCCTGGGCCACGGCCAGCCCCAACCCCTTTCTTTTTGCGCCCAGTCAATACTATCCTGATCCAGAAGAATTACAACAAGATCTTCGGAAGGCCTGTTATAAATCGTATCAGCCCAGAAATTGACTCTCATATCGTAGGATTTATTTTCCAGGAATTGAAAAACACCCAATAAATGCAGGCATGTAATTACCATAAAAGCCAAAGCGATTATTATTACCGCGGCGAGTTTTTTTCCGATATTTTTCAATTTAATCATATTAATACCTTCATAACCTTAACCATGTTACTACCTTTTTTGTTTAAAATGTATGATAATTAGAGTATATCACAATATAGAGGTTAGTTATGGATCAAAATAGTATAAAATCATCCTATAAATGGGTTTGGGTTACTACAACTGTTGTTTTTTGCGTATTGTTCATTTTCGCTTTAATTCCTGGTGTCGCGGCGCAGGGAAGTATAAACACAACTCAGGCGCAAAGACAAAATTATACAAATTTGATGCAGAACGCGTTTAATTACATATTGCAAAATTATGTGGACGAAGTAGATCCTCAGGTTATTTTTGAAGGAGCGATGAATGGAATGTTCGGCGCTTTGGAAGATCCGTATTCGGCTTTTTTAAGTGAATCTGATTTAAAGGATATGGGGGACACAACTCAAGGCAGCTTTGGCGGAGTGGGGCTTAATATAACAAAAGCAGTAAGTCCAAGACCTGACGGAAAACCCATGTGGGTCGAAGTTGTATCTCCTATCGAAGATACTCCGGGCTGGCGAGCGGGGATTAACCCCGGCGATTTTATTACTGAAATTAACGGTATACCGACAGAGACAATTTCTATGGATGATGTGCTCGGTATGCTAAGGGGAACGCCCGGTGAAAGTGTCAGGCTTATTATAAGGCGCGGCGAGCGGATGGAATTCCCGTTAACAATAACAAGAGCTATTATCGAAGTTCCTACTGTTAAACACGCCATGATCGGCGATACAGGTTATTTAAAACTTCTTACATTTACACCCATGACAATTGACAGAGCGATAGACGCGATAAATGATTTTAAAACCAACAACTATAAAAGTTTGATTTTAGATTTACGCAACAATTACGGCGGACGCCTTGACGCGGCTGTGCATATCGCTAATCTATTTCTGGACGGCGGGCTTGTTGTAAGGATAAGGTCTCGCGTTCCTTATGAAAACCGTGATTTTAACGCGAACCGTTCAACACTTGTTCCCGCGGATGTTCCCGTCATCGTATTAATTAACAGGGGTTCCGCTTCCGCGTCAGAAATTGTAGCTGGCGCTTTAAAAGATCGAGGCAGGGCGTATCTTGTAGGTGAAAATACATTCGGCAAAGGTTCGGTTCAGCAGGTTATTCCCATGAGTACCATCGGTTTTAAACTTACAACCGCCCGTTACTTTACACCTAACGATGTTGATATTGATAAAGTCGGAATACCTCCCAATATGACAATAGCGTTTCCTGAATACACCGAAGAAGACGCGATTAGATTAAACGAACTTATCAACGCTAACAGGATTCCGCAATTTGTACAGCAAAATCCGCAGGCAACTTCCGCGCAAGCTGAAAGATTCGCTCAATCGCTTTCAACAGAATATAATCTTGATTTGACCTTGCTCAAAAGGCTCATTAGAAATGAATTAAACAGAACCACGATAGCTCCTGTTTATGATTTGGAATATGATATCCAATTGCAGGAAGCGATCAATATTTTTAGAAGAGGTCTTTATAACGACTTAATGAACGCCGCGCAAAATCTTCAGGCATCAGAAGATGTAACAGAAGAAATCGAAGATATGGTTTTTTCTTCGTAAGTAAAGCTGTAAATTTGTGAAACAGTTTATTCTGAACGATACACCAGACAAAAACGGAATTGTTCAGCTTAAAGATAAAGACTTTCGTTATTTAGTTCGTGTTCGCCGCCTTGCTGTCGGCGAATATTTTCCCGCTTTGCTTCCCAACGGCGAAGAAGTGTTGATACAAGTAATTTCTATTGATAATAATACACTTACCGGAAAATGCAATTTATTTTCTACATCAAAACCCCCTTCTTCCTCTGCGCCCTTTGCGTCTTTGCGCCTTTGCGAGAACTCTTCGGGTTTAACCTCTCCTATCATTCTTTTTCAAGCTATGCCAAAAGGCGATAAAATGGATCTAATCGTACGTCAGGCGGCAGAAGGCGGAATAACACAGATTGTCCCGTTTGTATCAGAGTTTTCGATTAAAGGCAGTGTAAGCGCGCAAAAATTAATCCGCTGGCAAAAAATTATTAAAGAGGCAAGGCAACAAAGCGGCTCAAAAATAGCTACAACCATTCATCAACATGAATCAGGGTCTATTTTAACATTAAAAGAGCTTTTTAATTACTGGCAGAACTTAAAAAATGACGGCGCGTTAGGTCTTATTTTTCATCACCCAGCACCTAACTTAACAAGTTCTGCACATAAATGTTCAAATACAGAGTTAGGTGCTGGGGGGCTTGAACAGAATAGCCTTCACGGTTATCTTATTAATAATCCAAAAGTTGTGGTTTTTTGTATTGGACCAGAAGGCGGATTTTCCCAAAAGGAAGTTTCCCTTTTTCTGGAAAATAATTTTAAACCGTTTACAATTGGAGATACAATTTTACGGACAGAAACAGCCGCGTTATACTGCGCCGCGGCAATTCGTATTTTATTATTGGAGAAGAATTCGTGGGAAGTAAAAAAACCCTGATCGATAATAATATTGAACAGGAAGACATTATACAGGCGGATGTAAACATACAACGGGTACAATTACTTAAAGTCCCAATTGATATTGTCGCTCCTGATCAATTAAGCGAAGTTGTTTACAAATTACTAAGCGATAAAAAAGAACATAATATTGTCCTTCTTTCTCTTTGGGATTTATTAAAAGCCAGAAGAAGCGGCGAATACCGCACCTATGTAACAAGAGCTTCTATGGTCATTCCCATTTCCAAAAGTTTGATAAGCGGAATAAAATTTCTTACAGGCAAAAAAGCGTACCGGTACATGCCTTTTGATTTTATCATCAGTATGCTTACAATTTTGGAAAAGCGGGAATTTTCCTGTTATCTTCTTGGCGGCAAAAGAAAAGTTTTATTAAAAACCGAACAAAATATCCGCCAAACTTTTCCGAGGCTTCGTGTAGTCGGCCGTTTTCCCGGGTATTTTAAACGGCACGAAGAAAGCACCATCATAAAAGCGATAAAAAAATCTTCGCCTTCACTATTACTTGCGGGTAAGGGTATAAGAGGCAAAGAACGTTGGATTTATAAAAATAATTTAGTTTTAGGCGAAGGTATGAGACTTTGGTGCAGCGATATTTTCGAAGTTTTCGCAGAGAAAAAAAGACACCCCTCGCGCGCCGCGTTTAACTCAGGGCTTGAATGGATTGGTTATTGTTTTCATAATCCTTTTAAATTTTTTAGAATCTTCCCTTATATCGGATACAAGTTCCTGTTGTTGTTTTATAAATTATTTGTGAAATAAGTTATTGGTACATGATGACATAGGGGCGGGGACTTAACTCGTACACTTGCGCGGGTGTCATTAGAGGATCATCAATGCCGGCGCCGGGGATTCCAAGATCGTAAAATAGTTTAAATGATTTTAACGCCATGTTCATCGCCTGAGCGTTGTACGCGTAAGTATGGCGCTTTAGGGCGGGAGATCCAAAACCGTCGGCGCAATGAATAAATCTTACCCTGTTAAAATTGGTTTTTACATCCATTCGATCCCTAATCATTGCCGCGTTAAATTGATGAATAACCAGCATACGTTCTCCGGGCAGGTTATGTTCGATAAGATAGTCTTCTACTATTTTTTGCGCCATGATAAGTTCTTCCGCCGTTAGGTGACCAATCTCAACCATTGGAAGCGCTGTTCTCCATTCCGGATCGAGCGCGAGATGCACATTCGGATAACGCAGATACGGCAGCATTGTCCTAAGCGAATCAAAAGGATCAAACCTTCCAATCTGATGATCAATAAAAATTAAAATATTGTTCCTCATTCCGTATTCGATATATTGCATTAAAATATCATGGTTAATTATGCCGATTTCGCCTCTTGGCCAGACAGTTCCGTAAATCAGATAAAACGCCTTGCGTATCTTACGCCTTCCGCTGACTTCTTCATATTCCGCGGCAAGCTCCGTTAAAAGTTCATCCAGCTCTTCGATTGAATGGCGACCTAGAATACCCATGTTCCGGGAAGCGGGATGACCATAATACGCCAGAATATCGTAATTCAACAGAATAGAAATCTGATGTTCCGCCATTTTGTTTATATTGTCAAACTCTTCTTTTGTGTTAACCCAATAAGGACGAGAATTTTCCGTTCTCCTCCAGTTGTTTACAGTATCCGTAAAAAGCATATGGGGAAAAATCGGCGCGCTTTTTTGGAAAATATTCGTATCCGGCACAAAAATAGCGTGAAGCCGCGGGAGAAAGGAAAGGAACAACAAAACAATAAGCCAATAACGGATAATTTTCATTATTATCTATAATTATAATTTATTATAATTTTTATATCCAATATACAAGGTATTAACTCATAAATTCCTTGACATTATATAAAGATTATGCTATAAATACCCTATTATTATTTGGGAAAGGATAGAGATATGATTATTTTAGTTGTCGAAGATTCACGACCTACTAGAAACCTTTTAATAAGCTATATAAAGGAAATTCTTCCTCATCCGCGCAAAATATTTTTAGAAGCTGAAAATGGCGAAACAGCGCTTAAAATGATTCAAAAAGAACATATAGATTTTGTACTTCTTGACTGGAATTTATCAGATAAAATTACGGGACTGGATATATTAAAAATGATTAGAGAGACAGATAAATTTAAAAACATTCCCATTATTATGGTTTCCAGTGAAAGCGATAAAGTTAATGTAATAGAAGCCTTAAAATACGGAGTAAATGATTTTGTCGCGAAACCGATAGATAAAAAATCCTTTACGGAAAAAGTACTTAAAGCCATAAATAAAGTATAAAACAACGTAAAAACCGGATAATATAAATAAAAGCCTTAAGTTACCTAAACAAATCAAATAACCGATAATATTAATAATGAAAGTATTCTTTTTCATTTTATTAATTACAGCCGCTTGTGGGCTTTTTGCCGCTCCTTTGGAAGGCGGTTACGCTCTGGCTCCAAGACCTTCGGCATCCGAAGAAGAAAAAATACAAGCATATGTCAACGCCCGTTTAAAGGTTATCGAAGAAGCGAAAAAATATGAGGGCGCTCCGTACCGTTACGGCGGATTAAACGCAAATGGTTTGGATTGTTCAGGTTTACTTGTTCTTACCTTCAGGGAATCTTTGGGAGTATCCATTCCGCGTTCCGCGTCGGGTCTTTATTCATGGGTTGTAAGGATTCCGATTGAAAGAGCGCAACCCGGCGATTTAGTGTTTTTTAGAACCGGAACAAACAATAATATTACTCATGTAGGGCTTTATTTGGGAAACCGCAGATTTATACACTCCGCGTCCGCTGGAGCTGTAACAGGTGTTATATATTCCACCCTTGATGAACAATACTATGCCAACACATTCGCTGGCGCGGGACGGGCTTTTCCCGAAGCGCCTGTCGGGTTTAACGCTAATACATCATCTACAAACAACGGTTCCGGTTCAGGTAGTCAGGATAACAGGCAGGTAAATACAGGCAATCAAGGAAGCGGTGGAAATAATCTGGCAAATGATTTTCGGTTTCTCGCGGGTGCCGCATTCGCGCCAATTTTCAACGGGTTTTTTACAGGCGGCGATATTTTTAGAGGATTCACATCGCAGCTTTACATTGGAACGGAAAATATGTCTCCTGGTATGTCACTTTCACTTGGTTTAGAATTAAGACCCGAATATGATGGAACGCTTGGGGTTTTCCGCCTGCCGATTACTCTTTCATTAGGTGTTTATGAAAAATACAGATTCTTTATAGGTCCAGTATTAAGTTTTGGGGACGCGTCTATTTCTGTAAACGGAGAGCAGCGAAATTATTTAGGCGGAACAAGCTGGCTTGGAACATTTGGTCTAGCTTACGAACCTGTATCATTTAAATTAAGAAACAACGCGTTTTTACCTTATTTGGAAGCGGCATGGCAATCTTACTATTCAGAAAATTCTAATTTTAATTTAGCGGCGGATTTTTCAGCGAGTTTTCGTTTTTCCGCAGGGTTAAAGTGGAAAACTCAAATTTGGCAATAAGTAGATAATAGCTATCATTACCGCTAGTCATTATCGCTTTACCCTCCCTTAAAAATTCAGTATAATGACAAAATGAGCACAAATAACGATTACTCTGCGCAAAATATCACCGTATTAAAGGGTCTTGAAGCTGTTCGAATGCGCCCCGGTATGTACATAGGGACTACCGGTATCGACGGGCTTCATCACCTTGTTTTTGAGGTTGTAGATAACTCTGTTGACGAAGCCATGCAGGGCTTTTGTACCAATATTCTCGTGGTTCTTGAAGGCAACGATATTGTCCGTGTCGAAGACAATGGCCGCGGCATTCCGATAGATATTCACCCGACAGAAAAAGTCAGCGCGCTTGAGCTTGTTATGACCAAGCTGCACGCCGGCGGAAAGTTCGATAAAAAGTCGTACAAGGTTTCAGGCGGGCTTCATGGTGTTGGCGTCTCTGTCGTTAACGCGCTTTCCGAATGGTGCGAAGCTTATGTTCATATTGATGGAAAAATCCACACACAGCGTTATAAGGCAGGTATCGCCCAGGGTCCCGCCAAAGAAATTGAACCTAACGGGCTTCCTTATTCATATTCGCCGGGTAGAACCGGAACTGTTATCCGCTGGAAAGCAGACTCTTCCGTTTTTGAAACAACAACTCACAGTTACGACGCTCTTTCTAACCGTCTGCGTGAACTCGCGTTTCTTAACAAAGGTTTAAAGATTACGATACGTGACGAACGCCTTTCCACGCCAAAACAGCATGACTTTATGTTTGAAGGCGGCGTAAAAAGTTTTGTCGAATACTTAAACGAAAATAAAACTGTCCTGTATAAAGAACCTGTATATATCGAAGGTTCGCGTGAAGACGGTTCAGACGGCAATATAGAAATTGAATGCGCCATTCAATACAACGACGGTTTTAACGAAATAATGTTTTCGTTTGTAAACGACATTAACACCCGTGAAGGCGGCACTCATCTTGTCGGGTTTAAATCCGCTCTTACACGCACCTTGAATGAGTTTTTGAAAAAATCCAAACACGCTAAAAAGCTGGATGAAACTCTTTCCGGCGATGATGTGCGCGAGGGTTTAACCGCGGTACTGTCTGTAAAAGTTCCAAACCCTCAATTTGAAGGGCAGACAAAAGGCAAACTTGGAAACTCCGAAGTTAAAGGTATTGTAGAATCTTTTGTAAACGAACAGCTTGAATTATATTTTGACAAACACCCCGATGTTATCAATAATA
>WQXE01000024.1 GCA_009784995.1 Treponema sp.
GTATAGACACAATCTTCATATATATTGCCGTCTCGAAAATTAGAAATTTTAACACGGTTTCAATCTAAAACTTATTTGAACTCTGGCTTTTGACACAGTCTGAGAGGCACGGAGACGCAGAGGACACGGAGAAAAAGTTTAAAATTTTAACCACAAATAAACTCGAATAAACACGAAAATTCTAAAGGGTCGTAAATCGGTACCTGGTAGCAATTTTCTTAAAGGTACTATACGCTATATGTGGTGTAGTGGTGAATGAGACTACACTACGAAAAAGTGGTAGCAGGTACCTTGCGGGCCGCACGAAAAAGTGGTAGCAGGTACACTTGCGTGACCAAAATAATAAACGGAGAATAAAAATGAAGCATAAGAATAAAAAAGTCATAGGTGCTAAGCAGATGCTTGGGAGTGCATTGGCTGTTTTTGCCTTTTTTAATGTGATAGCTGACTTAGACGCAGAAACAAGGAAGGGAATCATAAGGAATATAGAGCGCATATTCATTCCTGCTACCGGACATCACCTCGCCCTAGACATTGACACAACCGGAAATAGAATACCAGATACAACCTTGGTTTTCCTTGATCCAGTACTTTATCCTCTTGCCAGACATATTAGAGATTTCGTTGAAAGGGGGATGGAAGTGATCTTTGATGATGAGGGTCATAGTATAGGACGCAATAGCGGAATTATGATCGTCAACGGCGACAACACTATCTCCATAGATGGCGACAACATGATATTCCTCTTTCCCAACGAACGCGAAAGGTTCAAGCACGCCGCCCGCGTCTATGACCGCCAAAGCAATCTCCCTCAAGACCGTGGCTCGAACAGCAGACCAGAGGACAGGCCTGTCTTAGCCTACACCCCCGCAGTGCAAGCCAGAATCGACAAAGCCCGCCGCGAAATTAGTACCTAAGTGGTGCCTGGTAGCAATTTTTTTAAAAGACCTATACGCTATATATGGTGTATAGTTGATTGGGACTACGCTACGAAAAAGTGGTAGCAGGTACCCAAGTTAAATCAATTTTTATATCTTGTATTGTCTTTAACTTTGCAAGATTGAAATTCCTGTATTCAATTGTATGTGGAAATATATTTAAACGAAACTTTCCGAACATGATATCTTCTTTGTCATATTCATAGATAAAATAATCTGAAGTTGGCGTATAATAACGCAAATAAGTATACATTGCTTTATTACTTTTTGTACCGCTTAAAGACGGTATTTGCTTTACTGTTTTATATAATCGTTCTAAGTCTAACGCATATGTTCCATAATATTTAATTGTCTTTTCTAGTTGCGCAGACGGCAGTAAATTAGAAACAATATATTGTACAGGCATAAGCAATTTTACATCTTTATATTTTTTTTCTTCAAATTGATCGTAATCAACGAGTTCTGTTAATCCCTGCGATTTATAAAATGCTCCTGACGCTCTCCATTCTTCTGGTTTTAACGATAATTCTGCTTTGACAGGATTTTGATCGATATAATCCATTACAGAATCATACTCCTGCTGATCTTTCACCGCTCTTGAAAAATATCTGTGTCCCCACATATGATCGGTAGAACCATGAATAAAGTTCCATCGTTTCGCGGATTGTTTTTTTATCCAATGCATTATACAGCTTAAATTAGTTCCCTCCTTCGGCTTTATTAACAGGTGTATATGTGTTGGCATTATACAAAAATTTGTAAGACGAAAATGGAATTTGTCCTTAGCGTCCTGAAGGGTTATTTCCATTATTTTTCGCCCTAGCTTGTTCTCAAACACACGGATTTTATTATTTGTCCGTGATGTTACATGGTAAAACGCACCTTCTATAAATTCTCTTTTTTTACGCATTTTGTCCCCCTGACTGCTTGTAAACTTTGAAAAAGCAGTCATATATATATGGCGCAGATATGCGTGGCACATGACCGAAAATGAAAAAAAGTTGAAATTTGGTGCCTGGTAGCAATTTTTTTAAAGGTACTATACGCTATATATGGTGTGGTGGTGATTGGGACTACACTACGAAAAAGTGGTAGCAGGTACACAAAAACTGCCACTAGCCATATACTGCCATAACCAGTTATAATAGATAAATGCGTGACAATATTAAGGGTATAGCGTTTGATCTTGACGGAACTTTATACCCAAATTACCGCTTAAACATCAAATTAATTCCTTTTATATTAAAAGAATGGAATCTGCTTTCCGCCTTCGGAAAAGCGAGAAAAATAATACGAAAAGAACAAGAGAGTACCGACGCTCCGCCAATTCCTGATTTTTACAATTATCAAATCGAAATAACCGCGAAATTGTTATCGGTGCCGCCCGCGCCGTTAAAAGAAAAAATAGAAAGGTTAATTTACAGGGGTTGGGAGCCGCTTTTTAAAAAGGTTAAGCTATTTAAAGGCGCGCGGGAGACGCTGGAAGTCTTTAAAAAAGAGGGATATAAATTGGGGCTTTTATCGGATTTTCCACCTGAAACAAAATTGGAATATTTGGGGATTAACGGCATTTGGGATGCTGTGCATTGTTCCGAACGATGCGGAGCTTTAAAGCCACATCCACTTTCATTCATTAAATTGGCGCAAGCCATGTCTTTACCGCCGGAAAATATAATTTATGTGGGAAACAGCCGCTCTTATGATGTCGCCGGAGCCGCGAAAGCGGGAATGAAAACCGCGTGGATAAGAAGTCCTCTTTTTCCGGGGAACGGCTTAAAAACGCCAAAACCTGATTTTTCCTTCCATAACTATCGCCAATTATATGATTTTATGATACAGTAACTTGATTAAGTATTATTCGGGAGGGACATAATACTGATGATTTTTGAAGTTGGAAATATAATAACACTTGGCATAGTAGCGTGCGCTCTATTGCTTTACAGGCTGGCGGATAAAAATAACCGTCCTTTGGAAAAAGTAAAAAGATACGCTGAAAAATGCAAAGAAGAAATCGCCGCTTATGCTGATGAAAAAAGCATGAATGTAAAGAATTTCGGCATTGATTTGGAAGTGGAAAAAAAAGCCGCGGCCCAGTTAATGAAAAATATCCAGAATTTTTCTAAAGATGAACTCGCGAAAAAATCCGAAGCGATCGCAAAGATTGATGAGCAAATAAAAGCGTTTGAATCATCTCTTGATGAGCTTAATGGAATGACCGACAGGGTTCAGGAAAATTTAAGCAGAATTAGGGATGAATCCGCGTTTGTAGAAAATACAAATAAACGTGTAAGTGAAGCCAAAGATAAATTCGAACAAGTCGAAAAAGCGCTGGAAGCCGCCGGAAAAAAATTAAAAGAAACAGAAGAACACCTTGAAAAAAAACACGCGCAGGCAATGGAACAAGCGGCGCAGGAAGTTGTTTCTTCCGCGAAATCCATAGTTTCCGATTTTGAAGCTACTTCATTGGTAATAGAGCGAAAAGTAGAAGAACACAGGGAAGCTGTAACAAAAGCCGAACGCGAACGTGAAGCGAATATTAATCACGACATGGAGCAGGTAAAAAAAATACTTAAAGATGTTCTTGAAACAGCGGGAAAACGCGCGGACAAAATGGAAGAAGCCGCGTTTTTAAAATTACGCGAACAGGCGCACGAAAGAGTCGTCCAGATTAAAACATTTTTTGATGAAAAATTAAAAACCGCGCATGACACAATAAAAACAGAACATGGATCGATAAGTGAAAAATTAAAAAACATCCATGATAAATGTAATTCGGAAATCAGCGATATCAGCACAAAACACAAAAGTACATATCAGGAATGGGTTAAGGGAGCCGCCGAACTTGACAATATGGCAAAAAAACAAAAAGAAGATATTACATCTTCTTTGGCGCGGCAGCAGGAAGAAATTACAATCTCTCTTATAAAAGAAAGGGATACGATTAATTCTTCGCTTTTACAACAGCAAAATGACTGGAAACAAAACTTCCTTGAATTAAAAAAATCGGCGGAAAAACAGCGAAAGGATATCGATACAAATTTATTAACTTCCAAAACAGAGCTTAATCAGGCGATTGCCGATTTAAGAACAAAATCGCAGACCGCGCTTAAACAACAGCATGATGAACTTGATTTATCGATAAAATCTCATCATAAAGAAATCAGTTCGGCTATTACAGAGTTAAAAGAAAAATCAGGCGCCGCGCTAAAACATCAGCAGCAGGAAACAAACGAAACATTAAACCGTTTAAATACATCTCTTTCGGATTTACAAACTCAGTCAAAAGCCCTGCAAAAACAGCAGCATGAAGAGTTAGGCGCGATACTCAACGAGCTTAGAGATAAGTCCGGCAAAGCTATAAAGCAGCAGCAAAACGAAATTAATATAATTCTTGGCGATTTAAAAGATAAATCGAATAACGCCATTTTATTACAGCAGGAAGAGCTCGCTTTAGTACTTAAAGAACAAAGAGAAAAATCCAATCACGCCATCAAAACACAGCAGGATGATATTAATTCATTACTTGGATCGACAAAAGAAAAACTTGACACCGCCGCTATTTCTCAGCAGGAAGAACTAACGTCTTTGCTTAAAGAGCTTAAAGAAAAAACAGATTCTTCCGTTTCACTGCAATACAATGAACTAAACGCAGCGATAAATGATCTTAAAGAAGAAACTTCTACCGCGTTCCAATCACGGCACGATGAAATTTTTGACGCTATCAATCAGCTTAAAATTGACTCAACCGCCGCGTATAAACTCCAACATGATGAAATTTTTACCGCTATTAATAAACTAAAAACAGAATCTTCATCCACATACAAATCTCAGCATGATGAAATATACGATTCAATAAACCAGCTTAAAATTAACACATCAGCCGCGGTTAAAACACAATATTCTGAACTTAATACCGCCATTAATCAGCTTAAAACAGATTCAACCGCCGCGTTTAAATCACAGCATGACGAACTTATTCTTGCCATAAACAGTATCAGGGAAAAATCCGGCTCTGATATAAAAGTACAGTACGATGATTTAACTTCTACGCTTAATGAACTTAAAGAAAAAGCGGCGGCGGCGGTTAAACTGCAGCAAAGTGAACTTACATTAACCTTAAAGGAACTCAAAGAAAAATCAGATAACATTGTCGCGAATCAGCAAAGCGACCTTAACGCCGAACTGGAAATACAAATGGAAAACTGGAAACATCTTACAAGGGAAACTGAACAAAGCATCATAACAGCTAACGAAAAACGCCTTGAAGAATACAGTAAAGCGCAGGCGGAATCCGTAAGAAGCCTTAACAATCTCGCGGATGACGCGGGCAGGCTGGAAAACGAACTTCGTATTTCTATGCACGAAGCGACAACCAGAGTTAAAAAAGATTTTGGTGTCTTTGAAAAAGAATCCGCGGTTTCTATGGAAAACGCCGCGTCCGCGTTTAACTCCCAGGCTTTAGCCCTGCGAAAAGAACTTGAAGAAATGGATAAGGAACTGGACGGTTTAAGACAACAGGCGCACAGCAATGTTTCGGATAAACTCGCGGCGTTTGAAAATGATTTTACACAGGAACTTGGCAAACGCGCGACAGAAATTGGATTGCACATAACTGATTGGCAGACAGGTCTAGAAGAACGCCTTGAAAATTCAAGCGACAGAATCGCGAATGAATGGCATTTAGCGGAAGAGCGTTTTGTATCCGATCAAAAGAAAAATATTACAAACCTCGGCGAACGTATAACATCCGATCTTGACATGCTCCGTCAGGAAGCGTCCGCTTTTGAAGAAGGAATAAGAGAAGAGATGAACGGCATAGATGAAACCCGCGTTTCTTTTGCCGAACAAATGAAAAAAGACCTGGCGGAAATGCGTATTTCAGCGGAAAATGAAGTAAAAATCCAGGTTGGACAATACCAGCTTTCCATGCAGGAAACATTGCGCCAGAAACAAAGAGAACTGGAAAAAGAACTGGAAGAAATGTCCGCGCGTTCACAGAATACACATGACGAACTTGGTGAGGCTCTGGTAAATTCACGGCAGGTCTTTGACGAATGGCAAAGCCAGTATAACATCAGAATACGCGAAAGCGACGCCTCACTCGAAGACATGCGCCGTCACGCTAGAGAAATCACGGAAGAAAACGAAGAACGTTTCTCCCAATTCCGCCTTAACCTTGACGATATACGCAAAGAACTTGGCATTCAGAAAAAAATCTTTGATCAAACAGGTTTACTTAAAAAAGATTTGGAAAATAAAATCGAAGAAATCAACGAAGATCTTAACCGCCTTGATCAGCGTAAGAATGAAATCACAAAACTGGAAGCGGATTTAACCCGAGTTAAACGCCTAGAAGATGAAGTAAACAACAAAATGACTCGTTTCTTAAATGAAAAAAACCGCATCGAACTTATGGAAAATAATTTTAACACCCTGATTAAAACATCCCAGTCTGTAAAAGAAAAACTGGATCAGATTTCTACATCGGACGATATTCTCCAAACCGTACAGCTTCAAATACGCAAACTTGACGATTCAATCAAAGAAACAGAAGAAAAATTCCAGCGCATCGAACGTAAAAACGAAGTACTCGACCAAACTAACGAAGGAATCGATCGTAACTTTAAAGCGCTTCAGAAAGCCGAAGTTTCCATTAAAAGCGCTGATAATGTTGTTTCTTCCCTTGTAGAGCAATTTGACGGACTGCGTACTTCTATAGAAGTTCTCGCCGCTCAAAGCGAAAAAGCGCTGTACGCCGAAGAAAAGATCACAATTCTTGACGAAACACTCGCGAAAATTGAAATGCGCATAACGGACATGAACAAAGCGCGCGAATGGCTCGCCCGAACAGAAACGGAATTAGAAGCTCTAAGTAAAGATGTTAAAGCGCATTTAAAGCTTACAAAATCGTTATTCGAGCGCGAAAGCGGCAAAGCGAAAGCGCAGGAGAGAAATAGCTCCCCTGCTCCTCAGGAACGTGAAAATGTTCTCAGGTTAAGAAGACAGGGTTGGTCAATAGACGAAATAGCCGATACCATGAAAATGTCCAAAGGCGAAGTAGAGCTGACACTGGAAGTCGCCTCCAGAGGATAATATTATTCTAAATTTTATCACGCGAAGACGCGAAGACGCAGAGGAAAAATTATTTGAATAAAAGTGAATGGGCAAAATTTGATAAATCAAGGAAGAATTTTAAACTATATGTAAACGAATTATCAATTTCCCTTCCTAAATTAAAAAAAATTCAACAGGAATTCGTTAACAGCCGATGTGACGGGAAAAACTCAGCTTACACTGTAGAGACACCTGTTGTGTATAACAACGCGTTAGATGAAGTTACAATCGAAGATGAAATAAAGTTGATTTTGGTCGCAGATAACCCGGGGCGAAGAGAACAAGCTTCGGAAAACAAACGATACCTTGTGGGACCTTCGGGGAAAATCGCGAAAAAGTTTTTTTTGAACAATCCTTCATTGGGAATTGATTATAACAAAAATGTGATTATATTAAATAAAACACCTATTCATTCACCTCGAACAATCGAACTTAAAGAACTTTGCCGTATGGATAATAAATTAATAACCGCGTTGGAAGAATCGCAAAAGTTTATGGCGCGGCTTTTACTTGAATTCCATCAGATACTTTGCTGTCCAGTCTGGATAACTGGTTATTCGGAAATGAAAAAAAACGGCATTTTTGAAGTTTACACAGAAGAATTAAAAAATTTATATTTAAAAAACATAAAAGAATATAAACAAATTTTCTTTTATCGTCATTTTTCAATGAATCAGTTTACAATCGATTTAAAACAACAAACACTGTCAAATGAAAACAGCGCCGAAACGCTTAAACGAATCGGCGCCGCTTACAAAAAAAGAATATTGGAAAATTAATTATTAAAGCGCGGCTTTGGGTAAAACAACGCGAAAACCAATATTGTACATTGTGCTTGATGGAAAGAAAGAACCGCGAATAGCGGAACGCATATGCTGGCTTTCATTCATAAAAGCTCCGCCCCGGCTGGTACGCCCTATTCCTGAATTTGGTCCTGTAGGATCTGTCAGGTTATCGCCGGTATACGGCGCGTACCAATCATAACACCACTCCCATACATTACCATGTATATCAAATAAACCCCAGGGATTTGGTCTTTTTAAACCAACCTGACGGGTTTTATCGCCTTCATTACCATTAAACCACGCGTATTCTCCAATAACATCGGCATTATCGCCAAAAAACCACATTGTACTTGATCCGGCGCGGCACGCGTATTCCCACTGCGCTTCTGTAGGCAGTCTATAACCGTTAGCTGAAATATCAGTTGTTACAAGCCATTTTTGAATATCATGTTCCATATTATTATTTACATCAGATCCGTAGGTTTTATCGATTATATAAAAAGGTTTTAAACCTTTCATTTCGCTTAACGCGTTACAAAACTCAATCGCTTCATACCAGCTTACAGTTTCTACAGGTCGTAAAGCGTCTGTTTCTCCTAAAGCGCGTACCTGACCGTTAGCGGCAGTATGAAAACTCGGATTTATTTTCATAACCTTGTTATATACTTCCTGAGTTATCAAATACTTACTCATGTAAAAACCGCTTAAAGTAATTTGGCGCCGCGGTCTTTCAAAATTAAACCAGGCTTCTTCCATATGTTCGGTTTCACTTTCCGGGCTGCCCATTAAAAATGTTCCGCCTTCTATCCAAACCATATCTATATCAGGCGGCGAATCACATGCTGTCATAGTAAATCCAAATACCAAAATAATAGTAAAAATAAATAAAGATTTTATTTTATTTTTCATTTTTCGCTCCTTATAATGCAAATAAATAACCGCTTATTTTAATAGTCAGCGATTTTGATCTTCATTTTAGTAATTTATTCTTTTTCAATCAATATCCGCACGGCTTGTATCGCTGTTTTTATCGCGGCTTCCGTGTCATGACAATGGGGGTTGCTCATCCCGGCTTTTTCGCGTTCCTGGTTCCAAACAACATTTAAAACACAACCCGCGCGGGCTCCGAGTATCTGGCTTACAATGTAAAGGGACGCGCTTTCCATCTCGGAAGCGAGGCAACCCGCTTTTAACCAGGCTTCCCATTTATCATTTAATTCAAAACCGGCGGGCATACGATTCGGGCTGTGCTGTCCGTAAAAAGAATCCTTACACTGGACAATACCGGCATGCCATTTTTGTTCCAATTTTTTCGCGGCTTCTACAAGCGCGTTTGTAACTTCCAGGCTGGCAACGGCGGGAAATTCAATGGGTACATATTCGCGAGTTGTTCCTTCCTGACGTATCGCGCCTGTAGCGATTACCACATCTCCGCCGGTTACAGGAAGCGCCATACCGCCGCATGTACCGACTCTGATAAAATTTTGTATACCTGTCGCGTAAAGTTCTTCTATGGCTATGGCGGTTGAAGGTCCACCCATACCTGTGGAAATAACCATGACGGTTTTTCCCGCTATTTCACCAAGCCATGTAGTATACTCGCGGTTTTGGCAAAAAAAACGCGGGTTATCAAGAAAAGAAGCGATTTTTTCTACGCGTCCGGGATCTCCCGGCAAAATCGCGTACTTCGCTTTATGACTGCTATCAAAACCTATGTGATATTGTTTTTCCATTTTTTCCTCCGTATAAATTATAATTACGCGGCGTCCTGTTTTTTAACACCTGACATGAAAAGACCCAAATCCTGATAAGTGACTTCTTTTGGATATACATCGGCGACTATTTTACCTTCGTATATCACAAGTATTCTGTCGCTAACATCCATTACTTCATCAAGTTCAAGCGAAACTAAAAGCACTCCTTTACCCATATCGCGCTGGGTTATAAGCTGCTTATTGATATATTCACAAGCGCCTACATCAAGCCCTCTTGTCGGTTGAACCGCTACAATCAAATCGGTATCTCTTGATATTTCGCGCGCGATAATCGCCTTTTGCTGATTGCCGCCGGACATATTACGCGTAATTGTACGCGCTCCGTGTCCGCTGCGGATATCAAAAGAATCGATTAAACCCTGCGCGTATTTATAAATTTCATTAAATTTTAAAAAACCGTTTTTCTGAAACCGCGGAGTAAAATATTTTTGAAGTACAAGGTTATAGGCAAGATTATAATCTAATACTAATCCGTGTTTATGCCTGTCTTCTGGAATATGAGCAAACGCCCTTGAGCGAATGTCGTTATGCGAAATTTCATTTCCTCCAAGAAAAATATGTCCGCTGTTTTTCTCCAGCATCCCGGCGAGAGCGAGAACTAATTCCTGCTGACCATTTCCGTCAATCCCCGCGATACAGACAATTTCTCCCGAGCGAACTTCAAAACTAACATTGTTTACAAGCGCTTTACTGTGTATTTTACTTTTTACGGTAAGGTTTTCTACTTTAAGAATCGTATGCCCGGGCTTTTTATCTTTTTTTTCTACAGAAAGATTTACTTTTCTTCCTACCATCATTTCCGACAGTTCTTCTTTTGAAACAGAAGCTACATCAACTGTTCCTATACATTTCCCTTTTCTTAAAACAGTACATCTGTCCGCGATACTTTTTATTTCATCAAGTTTGTGCGTAATAAATAAAATAGACTTGCCTTCTTTTACCAGGTTTTTCATTATTCGTAATAATTCTTCTATTTCCTGAGGAGTTAAAACAGCGGTAGGTTCGTCAAAGATTAAAATTTCATTTTCCCTGTAAAGCATTTTAAGGATTTCAACACGCTGCTGCATTCCGACTGTTATATCACTAACAAGAGAGTCGGTCTTAATTTCCAGTTTATAATGTTTTGATAATTCCATTACCTGTTTGCGAGCGCTGTCAAGTTTTAAAATTCCGTACTTTACTGTTTCCGCGCCCAGTATAATATTTTCCAAAACCGAAAGATTATGCACAAGTTTAAAATGCTGATGAACCATGCCAATCCCCAGCTTTCTCGCGTCATTAGGTCCGTTAACGCGAACCACTTTTCCGTTTTTTTTAATCGCGCCTTTTTCCGCCTGATAAAGTCCAAAAAGAATGCTCATAAGAGTGGATTTTCCGGCTCCGTTTTCACCTAACAAAGCGTGAATTTCGCCTTTTTTAAGCTGAAGTGTAATATTATCGTTCGCGACTATGCCGGGAAATACTTTTGTAATCCCGGCCATTTCTATAAGAAAATCCATGAATTATTTCCACGATATATTTAAAAATAATAATAGTCAATGGCTATAACCATTGACATTTATTTAAAAAAATGAAATAATCATAAAATAATCGGGGTGCTGATAAATATCGGCTGAGATTGAGCCGGCAGTTTTACTGTCAAAGGCTCGGAACCCTTGTCCAGCACCTAGTTTTGTAAAGATAGAATGTTTAAAAAATATTCTTTATTCAAAACTAGATGCTGGATGAACCTGATCCGGATAATACCGGCGGAGGGAAATGTTTATATTATCGCAAGATATAATAGTAAATATATTATCAGCGTATAATAAAAAACTCCTTCGCGGGGAATCTGTGGAGGAGTTTTTTTATGAGTAAACAAAATTGGCTGCCGTTTATCCCCATAGCCGCAGTCCTTGCCATTTGGCAGATTGTAAGTGTTAGTGGAATTGTTCCGCCATTTTTACTTCCCGGTCCTTTACAAGTAATATCTGTTTTTGTTTCGGATTTTTCTCTTCTTATTAAACACCTTTCTTATACATTAATGGAAGCTCTTATAGGCCTTTCACTTGCCGTAATCGCCGCGTTTTTACTCGCGCTTATAATGGATTCAAACCAATTTATAAAACAATCAATAACTCCGATTCTTTTGTTAACGCAAACGATTCCTGTCATCGCGATAGCTCCGCTTTTGATTTTATGGATGGGTTATGGACTTGCTCCAAAAATCGTACTGGTTTTTCTTACATGTTTTTTTCCCGTAACGATCAGTCTTTTAGGAGCGTTCGCATCCGCTGACAATGACGCCTTGCGTCTTTTGCAGTCTATGGGAGCGAAAAAATGGCAGTTATACCGCTATATAAAAATCCCGCAATCTTTGCCGGCGTTTTTTTCCGGTTTAAAAATCGCGGCTTCGTATTCGATTATCGGAGCCGTTATCGCCGAATGGCTTGGCGGAGACGCGGGGCTAGGCGTTTACATGATCCGCGTCAGACGTTCCTATTCATTTGACAAAATGTTCGCGGTTATTATTTTAGTTTCTGTATTAAGTTTATTGTTAATAAAACTTGTTGGTTTAATTGAAAAACGGGCGTTGCCCTATAAAAAAATATTCTAGAATTATATCACACGGAGGCACGGGGACACGGAGAAATAAGAAAAGATATTATACTAATCGTATATCTCCGTGCCTTTGTGTCTCCGTGCGAGAAAAAACAGGAGTTTTTTATGAAGATGATTAAAACATTGGTGTTAGCTGCCATTGTACTGGGTTTTACCGGATGTAGTAAAGACGATACAATCCGTGTACTGCTTGACTGGACGCCGAATACAAACCATACCGGTTTATTTGTCGCGCTGGAAAAAGGCTGGTTTGCCGAAGAAGGTTTAAAAGTGACAATAACTCAGCCGCCGGAAGACAACGCTCTTATTCTTTTGGCATCGCAAAAGGCGGAGTTCGCGATTTATTTTCAGGACTGGCTTGGTCCCGCGATCGCGAAAGAACGCGACGCGCTTCCGGTAACAGCTGTCGCGGCGATTATAAACCATAATACATCCGGAATTATGTCGTTAAAGGAAAGCGGCATTCAAAGACCCGCGGACCTTGGCGGCAAACGTTACGCGACATGGGACATGCCTGTTGTAACAGCGATTATACGGCGCATTGTAGAAAATGACGGCGGCAATTTTGATTCAATCAGAATGATTCCCAATTTCGCGACAGATGTTATTTCCGCGTTAAAAACCGATGTTGACGCGATATGGATTTATTACGCGTGGGACGGAATCGCCGCGGAAATCGGCGGAGTTGAATTTAACTATATTGACATAGGAAAAATCGACAGCACTCTGGATTATTACACACCTGTACTATTAACAAATACAAATTGGGCGGCATCCAATCCGGAAACAACAAGAAAGTTTTTATCGGCGGCAAGCAGAGGTTATTATTACGCGATAGAAAATCCGCTGGAAGCCGCGGAAATTCTTTTAAAATACGCGCCTGAACTTGACAGGCAGCTTGTTATTCAAAGCCAAATTTATTTACAATCACAATACAAGGCAGATTCAAAGCGCTGGGGAGAAATTGATCCGCAAAGATGGAGCAGTTTTTTTTCATGGATGTACGAACAGGGGCTTTTGGAAACAAACATTGGTCAAGGCGGCTTTACGAATGAGTATTTACCTTAATTTAAAAGAGGTTCTCGCAAAGGCGCAAAGGCGCAAAGTTTTTATTATTAATTTTATTTTTACACTCTGCGTCTCTGCGTCTCTGCGAGAGGAATTATGGTGAAAATTTTTTATTGTGAAGAAATAACCAAGAATTATAATGGCGAGGCTGTTGTTCAGGACATCAATCTGGAATTAAACGAAGGCGGATTTATTTCGCTTGTCGGCGCTTCCGGTGTAGGTAAAACAACTTTATTTAATGTGCTTTCTGGAGTTGATAAACCCGATAACGGCAAAGTATTTTTAAACAACAAAGACATTACGGGTTTAAGCGGTAAAGTAAGTTATATGCTGCAAAAAGATTTACTGCTTGAATACCGTACTGTTTTGGATAATGTGATTCTTCCTCTTTTAATAAACGGAGAAAAGAAAAATACCGCGAGATTAAAAGCGGCAGAATATTTTCCGATGTTTGGGCTTTGTGGTTATGAAAAAAAATATCCGAATGAACTGTCAGGCGGGATGCGCCAAAGAGCCGCTCTGCTTAGAACTTGCCTTGCCGCGAATAATGTTATCCTGCTTGATGAGCCATTTTCCTCGCTAGACGCTATAACGCGCCGAAAGATGCATTCATGGTACTTGGAAATCACAGAGTTAATGAAAATATCTACCATATTTATAACCCATGATGTTGAAGAAGCGCTGACATTATCCGACACAGTATATATAATGAACGGTAAACCCGGTAAAATAACCTATAAGATCGATGTAAAACCCGCAAGATCCCGTGATATAGGTTTTATAACATCGAAAGAATTTGCCGAACAAAAACTTTTTATATTAAAAGCAATTGAAGATAAAAATGATTCTTGACTTTACCTGCCTCTAACCTCTAAAATAAACAAGGGAGGGAAAAATATTTGAATACTCATTTAAAATTTATCATAAACTCTGCGTTAAAACCTTTTCATTTATTTAAAAGACGCTTTCCTCTCATTTCCTACATTGTAAACAGGCTATTAACAATGTTAACAATGCTTTTTATACTTGGATTCGCGGTTTTTGGTTTAATGGCTTTGGCACCGGGTGACATAGTTGATCAAATAATGATACAACATCTATTCAGCGAAGGACACGGCAGCGGCTCTGATTTGTCATTTTTAAACACAGAACAACTCGTTCAAAGACGCGCCGAACTTGGACTTGATCAGCCTTTTTACGTACAATACTTTAAATGGCTAAACCGTGTTATTGTACACGGCGACCTTGGCGTAAGCCTTATTTCAAGAGCGCCTGTTTCTTTTTTAATAGTTTCCAGAATCTGGAATTCACTCGCTCTTAATTTAATATCACTTATTTTTATTACATTATTTTCTTTTGTATTAGGTGTTTATTTTTCTTCAAAGGCGGGAACAAGAGCCGATTATGCCGTTACTTTTTTCGCTCTTGTATTTCACGCGTTTCCCGGTCTTTTATTGCTTTTACTTTTCCAGCTTTTCGCGTTTGTTTCAGGACTTTTTCCCGTAACAGGATATCCGTCTTTTCCTTTTTCACATTCACCTTTAATGTTTATTTTTTCTTACGCGCATCATATTTTTCTTCCTCTTTTGGCGTTTTTCTTAAACGGTATCGGCGGTACCCTTAGAATGATCCGCGCGACGATGTTAGATCAGCTGGGTCAGCCCTATATTACTTCTTTACGCTCCCGCGGGATCGCGGAATGGCGAATTTATTTTAACCACGCTTTTCGCAATACATTAAATCCGTATATAACAGGCAGCGCGAATATGCTTGCCAGTCTTTTTACAGGTTCTCTTATAATGGAAATAATTTTCGCGTATCCCGGCATAGGCAGGCTCATGTACGAAGCGATAACACAACAAGACGTTAATCTTGTTTTGGTAAATATAATGATTGTCTCATTTTTGGTATTGGTCGGAATGGCGTTAGCTGACATTATACTCGCGCTGGTTGATCCGCGCATAAGATACGGGAAAGAATGATGGTAAAACAAAATAGATTTTTTATATTTCTAAAAAAACGTCCTATCGCTATGATTTCGCTTTTCTGTCTTTTTATTCTTTACATCATGATGACATTCGCGGAGTTTTTCGCGCCATATTCACATAATACATCGTTCCCGGATAAAAGTTATCATCCTCCGAACATACGCTTTCATCAGGGAAAAATACAGGCGCAGGAGTTTCGGGTAACAAATACAATTTCATGGACATACGCGAGAGTTCGCGATCATTATTCGCCCATTCAATTATTCGGCAAAGGAGAGCCGTATAAATTATGGGGATTAATTCCTATGGAAAGACATTTGTTTACAACAGGAGACGAAAATAACCCTGTTTTTCTTATGGGCGCGGATAATCTGGGTAGATGTCTTTTTTCGCGTATAGTTCACGGTTCTCGCGTTTCGCTTACAATTGGTTTTGTAGCGGCATTTATATCACTTACCCTCGCGTGTCTCGCGGGGGGTTTTTCAGGCTTTTTTGGCGGCTTTACAGACTGGTCAATAATGAGAACCGCCGAGTTTTTAATGCTAATTCCAAGCCTTTATTTGATATTATTTTTACGATCCCTTTTGGCGCCTAACATGGATCCGGCGCAAACTTACATGATGATCACTTTAATACTTTCCCTTGTAAGCTGGCCCGGATCTTCGCGTGTAATTCGCGGTATGGTACATTCGATTAAACGCGAAGAATTTATTTTAAACGCGAAACTGGAAATGATACCTTCTGTAGTAATTATTTTTAATCATATTATTCCCCAGATAGCGAGCCTTTTAATAGTAAGTATAACATTGAGCATACCGGGTTTTATAATGACAGAAACTGTTCTTTCATATCTTGGATTGGGAATAACAGACCCGGCGGTAAGCTGGGGTTCTCTTATAAGACGCGATTTATCAACATTAACAAATTTGCAATCATTTCCATGGCTTTTAATTCCAATATGGTTTTTGTTAGGTGTAACACTGGCGTTTAATTTTATAGGAGATACATTAAGGGACTTTTTTGATCCGTACCACACTGTATTTACAAAAAATAAATTATTTAAATCACACAGGGACACGGAGGAAAAAGATATTGTACCAAAAACTCCGGTGGTTAGAAATGATTTAAATTTACTAGAGATTAATGATTTAAAAGTAAATTTCACCATTCTTAGAGGAAGTGAAAAAATAAAAATCCGGGCTGTTAGAGGGCTTTCATTTAATCTGCGAAAAGGAGAAACACTTGGCATTGTAGGCGAAAGCGGTTCCGGAAAAAGTGTCAGCACATTGGCGATTCCGGGATTACTGCCAAGAAACGCGGACACGTTAGGTTCAATCCGCTACGAAGGAAATGAACTTATGGGACTTGATATAAACGCGTTACGTGAATACCGCGGAAAAAAAATCGGTATGATTTTTCAGGAACCGGGAAGATCTTACGACCCGCTTCAGAATATAGGCAGCGTATTTTTAGAAACATTCAGGAATTCCGAACCCGGTATAACCAAAGAAGAATCGGCAAAACGGGCGGTTCAACTGCTTTCGGAAACAGGACTTGATAATGGAACAGAAAGGCTAATTAACTTTCCGCATCAATTTTCTGGCGGGCAATTACAACGCATCGGTATAGCTTTGGCTCTGGCTCAAGGCTGTGAACTTTTAATCGCGGACGAACCTACAACGGCATTAGACCTTACAATTCAAAAACAAATTGTGGAACTTCTTAAAACCCTGCGAAAAAACCGGAACTTATCAATCATTTTCATTAGCCATGACATAGACCTTGTAGCGGAAATTTCCGACCGTATCATGGTAATGTACGGCGGACTTATTATGGAATCAGCAAGCGCGGCGGATTTAACGACAAACCCCAACCATCCGTATACTAGTGCATTACTTGCCGCTTCCCCTCGTTTTGGAAGCCATTATTCAAAAGAACGGCTGCAGGTTATTCCGGGAAAAGTAAGCGATCCGGCAAGCTCTGAAGCCAGTTGTCCTTTCGCGCCGCGTTGTATCAAAGCCGCCGTTGAATGTTTTCAAAAAACACCTCAATTAAAAGAAGAAAACAGACGAGAAATACGATGTTTTCTGATCTAACACATTAAAACACTTGAATTTTACGGTAATATGGATTAGTATTTAAATACTGGAGGTCATTATGAAGAAAATCATAATCGCATTGTTTATTTTTACATTAATAACACCGCTTTTCGCGCAAAGTACAAACGACGCGGATACCAAATTTTACTATTTCAATCTGCAAATAGAAAGAATATACCCAACAAGTGACGGTTATATCATTCAATATCGCAACAGTGGAAGGACACTTGGAACAATTGGTATTCCAAATGAATGGTTTTTTGAAGCGGCAGGAAGAGCGGAAAAGGTACTGTTGCATCCGGGAAGGGATTGGCCAACAATGTCAATTTTTTACAGGAACGGTGAATTTTCACATGTAAGACTATATTTACACAGATCAAGAGCGCATCAAACATGGGGTAGTATTCCGCAGGGTACAAATGTAAGCAGGTTTTTTGAAGATAGGGATTCATTTAATATTCAATATTGATGAATTGTGAAACAGAAAACTTAATTTTAAATGATCTTGTTCAATTTATTAAAACGGCTTCTAAATTCCTGATTGCGGGACATAAAGAACCCGATGGAGACTGCGTAGGGTGCCAGCTTGCCTTACGCAGTATTCTTTTACGCCTTGGTAAAGAAGCGCAAGTTTGTTCTGCCGGTCCTTTTAAACGAACAGAATTAAGAAATTACTACAGCCAATTTTTATCAGTTCAGCAGATGTTGGATTTTTGTAAACCGGAAACAAA
>WQXE01000025.1 GCA_009784995.1 Treponema sp.
GAATTATGATCGCAAATAATGAAAGTATAAAATTAAATGATGTACCGACAAACTTAATAACTTATGAGATGTGTTTGGAAGCAATTAAATCTAACGGTATAGCGCTTAAATATGACAAAACGTACGGCCAAATCGCTTGTTGCAAAAATGAATAATGCAGAACCTATATCGATAGAAGAAGTAGAAAAAGCAATTCAAAAAATCATTTCTATAATTTTTCGCTTGGCAGAAAACTACGAAATTGACATAAGCCGTTTTGATGGTGAGGAAAATATTTAAAATGACACAATGCTGCGCAAGTATTTGTTAAACCGTAAAAATATTTAAAGTTTTACCGCTTCTTTCATTTCTTTTACATAACTGTAAATGTGTGGCGCGGCATTTTCTCCATGTTGCGCGATTATTTTTACAATCGCGCTTCCTACGATTACGCCGTCCGCGATCTTCGCCATTTGCGCCGCCTGCTGTGGTGTGTTAATACCAAAACCAATCGCGACAGGTATATCAGTTACGGATTTTATAACAGCGGTTATGGAAGATAGGTCTGTGTTTATTTCACTTCGGGTACCAGTTACACCCATCGAAGATACAAGATAAATAAAACCGCTTGCCGTTTTCGCGATTTTTTCTATACGCTCCCGCGATGTTGGAGATATTAAGGAAATTAAATCGATGCCATATTTGTCTGCCGCTTCTTTTACAGGTTTTTGTTCTTCATAAGGAATGTCGGGGATGATGATGCCGTTTGGACCTGTATCACAACATCGTTTAAAAAACGCGTCGTAGCCGAAATAAAATACAGGATTCGCATAGGTTAGATAAACCAATGGGACATCGGTTTCTTTTCGCAAATCCGCGATTAGTGTAAATAATTTTTCGACAGTTGTACCCGCTGTTAGGGCTCTCGCGTTTGCTTCCTGAATGACAGGTCCTTCCGCGACGGGGTCTGAAAATGGAATACCTATTTCTACTAAATCTACCCCGGCTTTAACCATTTCCAAAACATACTCTTTTGTTTTTTCGATACTGGGGTCTCCGCCTGTAATAAAACCGATAAAAGCTTTACCGTTTTTAAAAGCGTTCTTAATATTGCTCATTAAACATTCTCCTCAACTCTGCGCCTTGCGAACCTTTAGTTCGACGTCTCTGCGAGAACTCTTCTCTTCTTATTCATGGACTTTCTTCCCTCTGTAACGCGCGATTGACGCGACGTCTTTATCGCCTCTACCGGAAAGACAGACAATAATACTTTCGTCCGCGGAAAAATCTTTCGCTATTTTTTGAACATGCGCTACCGCGTGAGCGCTTTCTATCGCGCAGATAATTCCCTCTGTTCGGCACAGGAACTCAAAACCGCGGACAGCTTCTTCGTCTGTGACAGGCACATACAACGCGCGTGTACTGTCGTATAACCATGCGTGTTCCGGTCCGATACCAGGGTAATCTAACCCCGCTGATATCGAATGTACAGGCGCGATTTGCCCTTCATCGTTTTGGCAAAAATAAGTTTTCATTCCATGGAAGATTCCTGCTTTGCCCTTTGTGATAGTCGCGGCGTGTTTATCTGTATCGATACCCAAACCCGCGGCTTCGCAGCCGATAAGTTTTACATTTTTGTCATTTATAAAATTGTAAAAAATTCCAATGGCGTTACTGCCTCCGCCGACACAGGCGACAACAGCCGCGGGAAGTTTACCTTCTATTGTCAGGATTTGCTCTCTTGCTTCCTTGCTTATAACCGCCTGAAAATCGCGCACCATCATTGGGAAGGGGTGGGGTCCTACTACAGATCCAAGCACATAATGTGTGTCGTGAACACGGCTTACCCATTCGCGCATTGTTTCGTTTACCGCGTCTTTTAGAGTTTGTGTGCCCGACAATACGGGATGAACTTTCGCGCCTAAAAGTTCCATGCGGTAAACATTTAAGACCTGTCTTTCTGTATCTTCCTTACCCATAAAAATTTCACATTCAAGTCCCAAAAGCGCCGCCGCGGTAGCGGACGCGACTCCGTGCTGTCCCGCTCCTGTTTCCGCGATGATTCTTGTTTTACCCATTTTTTTCGCGAGCAAAACCTGTCCCAGAACATTGTTAATTTTATGTGAACCTGTATGGTTTAAATCCTCGCGTTTAAGATATATTTTCGCTCCGCCAAGTTCCTTTGTCATTTTTCGCGCGTAGTATAGTAAAGAAGGGCGTCCCGCGTAATTGTTTAAAAGATCGTTTAATTCGTTTTTAAATGTTTCATCATTTTTATAATGATTATACGCTTTTTCCAAATCTATAATTTCGTTCATCAATGTTTCGGGTATATACTGACCGCCGTAACCGTTTATCGCGTCGCCGAATTTTCCGTTAAAATCGCTCATTTGTTTTTTCCTTTTACTGCCGTTACCAATTCTAATATTTTTTGCCGGTCTTTTATACCGTCTGTTTCCGCGCCGCTTGAAACATCAATAGCGAAGGGTTTATATTTTATCGCTTTTTCAATATTTTCTGTATTTATACCGCCTGCCAAAAACCAGGGTTTGGAGAATTTGATCGATTTAAGTTTATCCCAATTAAAGGTTTTGCCGGAACCCGCGCCCGAATCTACCATATAATAATCCGCGTTATCAGGTACATTTTTTAACCATGAATCAGATCCTGGAAACAGTGTTTTTATCACCTTGATTGCGGGGATTTTTGTCTGCCTGATACTGACTTCGCTCAGTTTTTTTAACTGTTTAATATAACTTTCGTCCTCTTTGCCGTGAAGCTGCGCTATAGAAATTATATTATTCCGGTATAATTCCACTATTTGAGCGATAGGAGCGTTAACAAAAACGCCGACAGGAATAACCTCGTTCGCGAGGCGGAAACGCAAATATTGGGCAAGAACGGGAGAAACCTGCCTTGAACTGGCGGCAAATACAAAACCCGCGTAATCAGGGCGTATTTCGTTTACATAATTTATATCTTCATCACGGAATAAACCGCAAATTTTTATATTCATACATTGAAATTAACATATTATTAAGTATAATTACAGCGGTTACCTGTTCATTTCCGTGGTAATGTAGTATAATTGTTATATATTGTATATTATTTGGAGACCCTGTGGGCAGGAACGTTTTTTTACTGGGAATTATTCTTTTTTTACTCAATTTTGGTGTTTTTGCGCAGGATAATGACAATAATATCATCATTTCCGGAGGTTTAGGTCCTGAATTAAACTGGAATTCCCGTGAAGGTGTCGCGCTCGGCGCTTTAATAAGCGGAGATTGTGAACTGCCGTTTTCATTTGCCCAGCTTGCCGCGGGGCTGGTTTTTACGTTCAGCTTGAATTTTTCTGATACCATTGTTTTTGAACCTACTGCTTTGTTTCGATGGTATTTCCTGGGATTAGGTTATGAAGGCTTTTTTGCCCAAGTTGATTTAGGGGTACATGTAATAATAGAATATGGAATTTCTGTTCTTTTGTTCGAAGGAGGCTTACGAGGCGGTTATCGTATGTTTCTTTTTGATGATTTTTATATTGAGCCTTATGGACGTTTTGGTTATCCATTTGCTATGGGAGTAGGTGTTTTGGCAGGATTGCGTTTTAAATTAAATTTAAATTCCTCAAATTCAAACACCAATACTAACAATAATGTTAACATCAATACTAACACAAATACAAATACCAACATTAATACTGATAATATTTTTAACAACGATTTTGAAAATGACTTTTACATTGATTTTGATATCGATTTAGACAACGATTTTGACACGGAAGAGTATAGTTATGAATAAAATAATCAAACTAACTATTATCGTGTTATTTACCGTTTTTTTCGCTGTCTGTAATAATCCTTTCTGGCCCGATATTAATCATGATATTGTTATTGATCTGGAAATTAAAACGCAGCCTTTTAAGTTAACGTACAACCACGGAGAAGCGCTTGATTTGTCGGGGCTTGTAGTAACTGTTACATATAATAATTTCATTAAGGAAGACATTCCTTTTGCTAATTTTGGAACACTTATAAGATCCAACCCGGCTCATGGTATGGAGTTGTCACATACGGCGCATAATAATCAACCTATTATAATATCAAGCGGAAATATTTCCAGGGGAACAGATGTATTAACCATTATTCCTTTTACTATTGAGAATGCTGAACTTACGGTAGCTGATCCTGCAACAGGTAATACACCTAATACACTTGATGATTTAAAAAATTTAAATGATACAGATGACGATAATTTTACAATCGGTTTAGTAACATGGGATCCGTTTGATGATCCGTTTATAAATGATGATTATACAGTTTTGATTACATTAATAGCAAATGATGGTTATATTTTTTCTGATGATTTAACAAGTGTAACGATTAATGGATTTCCCGCGGAAATTGAAGTTAAAGATAATATTGGTAAAATAGCTGTTGCCTCCTATACATTTATCGCGAAAGTAGTTGAGAATTTATCAATATTATTTGAACCAGCCTTTCCTCCATATACTCATGGTGATACTGTAGATTTAACCGGTTTAAAAGTAAAAGTTACATGGGATAATGGCACAGACAATGAAATTAATTTTGACGAATTTTTGGCATATGGTATAACCGCGAATCCTTCACATGGTTCACAATTAAGCCATATTTCGCATCATAATCAATCTGTCAATATAAGTTTTGGCGGACATAATAAAGATACATCCGGCAAATTAACTGTTAATAAAAAAGCGCTTACAATAACAAGCGCGACTCATACCAAAGTTTACGATGGCAGTGCAAGCGCAACTGGTGTAACAGTATCATTAAGCGGAATAATTCCAAGCGATGTAACTGATGTAAACGTTTCCGCGGTTACAGCCGCTTACAAAAGCGCGAACGCGGAAACAAAACTTATTGATATAACCGGTGTTACATTAAGCGGCAGCGCGGCGGATAATTATACGATTGATACTCCAAAAAACAATGTAGAGGTCGCAGGTATCACAAAAAGACCTGTTACAATTACTCCTAGCACAGGGTTAAACAGGGTTTATACTCCGTCTGCTCCTGATGAAAATTTAACATTTACAGCAAACGTAACAAGACTTGAACTTCCCGGCAATGAACAAACCGGCAAGTTAAGCCGCTCTCCCGGTAGTAATGCCGGCACTTATGTTATTAATCTTGGCACTCTTAGCTGGGGACCTAATTATAATTTAACTTTATCGTCACCAGCTGTTACTTATACAATTGAAAAAGCAACGGGCGCGACAGTTTCGTTAAGTCTTTCCTCTACGTTAAATACAATTACAATTAACGCGGCGCTTACAGGAAACTCTGAACAGGTTATAGAGTTTGCTTACGGTACAAGCGATCCGCCTTCGCTTAATGATTGGGCGGATCTTGGTACATCCCCAAGAACAATCAGCGGTTTAATACCGGGAACAGAATATGTTGTATTTGTCCGCGCGAAAGAAAGCAATAATTATAATGTTGGCGTTGTTAAAAATGGTTTAATAAGTACTTTAGACCCGCCGGACATCACTATTATTTTTAATCCTGTTGCAAATCCCGCCGAAGCGCTGACACTGCCACCGGGCGATATTGTTATTTCAAGAAACGCAAATACGCAAGTAACAATTACAATGCCAAGTGCCGGATTTAGTAGTATTCAATGGTATTTAAACGGGGTTACTGTTAGTAATAATGGTGATCCTTGGCAATATATATTAAAAGGTGAAGATTTTACTCGTTTTAGCCCTGTTTCTAACAGGTTAAGTGTTGAAGTCGTTAAAGACAACATCACATATAGTTTAACAATACCATTCACGGTAAATCCATAGGAGGAGAGAGAAGATGAAAAATATTTTAGGAAAAACATGGTTGGTATTATCAATTGCGCTTTGTTCAATGGTAATACTAGTTGGCTGTCCGCATTTCTTTGATCAGGATGATTTTTATAATCCTGACGGCAAAGGAACCTTTAAGCTTTATTTAGGAGGTTCGCAAACGCAGGGCAGGACTATTATGCCCGGTACACCAGGCAATCAATTCGCGTGGTACAGGCTGGAATTTTCCGGCGGACCTACTGCACTTACTGTTGATCGCACGTTTGCTCAGATAAGCGATCCTGTAGAATTGGCTCCTGGCACATATACATTAACAGTATATGCTTACACAAGCGAAGCTAATAGGGACGCGGATAAACGAGCGGCTCACGGTACTACTACTATTAATATAGTAGGCGGACAAGTCGCAACCGGAACCGTCGAATTAGAGGCTTATGGCGCTCAAAGTACCGCTTATGGCGGAAAAGGTATTTTTAACTTGAATCTTTCTTTTTCAAGCATTATTTTCCCTAACGATTTTAGCGCGGTAAGGATGAGATTAGAAAAATTGCAACCTGTTACTCAAACTATAATTGGTAATACAACTTACAATTTTATCAGCGGAGATAATTTAATAACCGCAGATGCAAACCTGGAAATTGACGCTGGTTATTATCGTGTTATTTTTTCATTTGAAAGACCTAATATGCGTACTGTGACATGGCATGAAACTCTTCATATATATGAAAACATGACAAGTTCATATTCACTTGGTATTACTAATAATCATTTTGTTAGAAACCATTACGCGGTTACACTTAATTATAATGGTAACGGACAACCTACTGAAACAAACAGTTGGTTTTTTGATGAAATTTATAAACCTGTTGATCCTGTATGGACAGGTTGGGATTTTGCCGGCTGGTTTAAAGACAATTTAGGCGACGAATGGACATTCCCGCAGTTAACTGAAAACATTTCTCTTACAGCAAGATGGTATGGTTACCCTGTTCTTTCGGCTGCTCCTACATCCATTTCATTGGAACAGAATAAGAGCCAAAATGAACCACTGCCGGGACCTCAAACAATTACAATTACTAATACAGGTACCGCGCCCGCGACAATCACAAGTATTACAAATAGTAATGAAGATGATTTTACTTTAAGCGGTAATACTTTTACTACAATCGCGGCAGGAAGCAGCGAAACATTTACAATACAGCCTGAAGACCTTGAACGCGGAACTTATAACGCGACAATTACTGTAAGTTATGAAGGAGGAACTCCTGTAACAACAAGAACTCCTGTAACAATTCCTGTAACATTTACTGTTTTAGAAGGCGCTGTTGTAAGTACGCTTGAACTTGATTCCACTATTAATTCGGTTATAATTACCGAAGCGGTACTAACAGGTAACAATGTACAGGTTATTGAATATGTATTAACTACATCAGCTACACCTCCTGATAGTGGCTGGGCTGATCTTCCCGCGACACGTCCGTTCAATATTACAACCGGTATCCAATCTGGAACATACTATTATGTTCACGCTCGAGCGAAAGCAGTTGGAGAGTATCCAACCGGTGTAGTTACAACAAAATCGATATGGACACAGACTCAAATGGAAATCAGCATTATATTTAATCCTCTTGTTGATCCCGCGAAAGCGCTGGAACGACCAAGTGAAGCGATTGTTCTTACAAGAGGCGCTGCTCTTCCGGAATTCATAATTACAATGCCAAGCGCCGGATTTGATGCTGACAGTATTCTGTGGATATTAAATGGCGAAGAAGTTCCTTCTAATGGCGCGAACCAGTGGCAATACATACTTAGAGGATCTGACTTTGACCGGTTTACTCCTGTAAATAGTCAGTTGTATTTCGAAGTTTACAAAGATGGAATCTTGTATGGATTGGAAATTCCATTCACGGTAAATCCATAACGGTAAATCTATAATAGGAGGAAGAAGATGATGGCATTTAATTTTAAAAGGGTCTCTTTATTTTTATTTGCCTCTCTTCTTTCATTATTATTAATGAGCTGTCCGCATCTGTTTGATCCGTCAGACTTTCAAAATCCGCAAGGGTTTGGAGGTACCGGAACATTTACATTGTATATGGCAGGTTCACAGATGCAGGGCAGAACTATTTTGCCAAGTACCGCGAATAATCAATTTGCATGGTACAGACTTAAATTTTCCGGCGCCGGCAGTTTGACAGTAGATCGCACCTTTAGTGAAATTACAGATCCTGTTCAATTGGCAGCCGGTGTTTATACTTTAACGGTATATGCTTATACAAGTACGGAAAATAAAGACGCGGACAGACCCGCGGCGCACGGTTCAATGTCCGTGACTATTGTCGCGAATACACCGGTTAGCGGAACTATCGATTTACAGGCGTACGGCGTTGGTAATTTTGGAGGGAAAGGTAATTTTAAAATAAATATTAATTTCCCTGATGATTTAAACGCGGTAAGAATGGAGCTGCAGCCGGTTTCTTCAACACCCGGAAGCAGTTCTATTTATAATTTTATCGATGGATCAAATTTAATTTCCAATGATGAAAATTTGGAAGTTAACGCGGGTTATTATCGAGTTGTTTTTACATTGGAAAAAACCAATATGCGTAATGTTATCTGGCGTGAAACTCTGCATATTTATGAAAACATGACCAGCTCTTATTCGTATACATTTACAAACGATCATTTTCAAAAGAGTTTTTATACGGTTATTGTTGATTATGATAACGGAACGCCAAATGATATTATCAGTTACTTCTTTGATGAAGATTATTTACCGGGAATTAATCCTTTAAAAACAGGACACACTTTTGACGGTTTCTATAAAGACGGCAGTAAACTCTCTTCTCCACTGCCGTATTTAACAGGAAACACTTTTATTCTCGCGAATTGGATTGTTAACCAATACACAATAACATTTGATAATGTTCTTACACCTAACGCGTTGTACGAGGAATCAGGCGTTAGTCCCGCGTCCATAACAGATGATTTTGGCACTACTATAACAGCTCCAACACCTCCTGTAATGGAACTTTTTAATTTCCTTGGCTGGTATACAAATGAAAGCTTTATTACAAGATGGGAATTTTCTACTGATACAATTCCGGCGGAAAATATTACTCTTTATGCCAGATGGGAATATAAAATTGGTAAAGGTACGCCTGAAGAGCCTTTCCTTGTTACAAGTGTTGAAAGACTTCAAATGGTAGGTAAAGGTTCTAATAATCCTTCAGGGTTCCAGGACTGGACTTTAGATAAACATTACAGGCAGCCTATTGATTTAAATATGAGCGGGCAAGTATTTACTCCTATCGGTACAAGTAGCGCGCCTTTTACCGGTACTTACAATGGTGAACATAGAAACACCATTTTTAACATTTTTAACCTTACAATAAATAATGGCAGTTCCAATAATACCGGTATGTTTGGTTATATAAATGGCAGCGGCGTAAAGGTTTCAAATCTAGGTCTTGTAAACGTAAACATCACAGGCGCGCAAAATACCGGCGGAATAACAGGATACCTCGGCAGCGGAGCTATTATAGAAAATTGCCGCGTAACAGGAGCTGTTTATGGAAGCGGTGATGTCGGCGGTTTAATTGGTAATAATAACGGTACTATTACAAATTGTTATAACACAGCTACTGTTACTATAACGGGCGGAAATAACGCTGGCGGTATAACAGGAAGTAATTCCGGAACAGTATCGTTCTGCTATAATACCGGAAATGTTATTTATACTATCGCAAACGATTCAAGTATCGCTGGCGGTATTGTTGGAATAAACAGCGGTACAGTAAGTAATAACGTCGCGTTAAATTCAATTATAACAACAGTCGGATTACAATATGCTTCTGATGACGGCACAGAACCGGCAAGACGAATAACAGGACAAAATAGCGGTACTCTTACAAATAATAGAGCCCGAAATGATATGTTTATTAATGGCCATGCCGAACTTGACGCGTATATTGGCGCGAATTTTGTCAGCGGCGCTAATGTTACAGTTGGATCTAACCCAAATCCAAGTTCATTTGCTACTGTTTTTGCCGGATGGAGTAGTTCGATTTGGAATATACCATCTACTAATTTAATCGAAGGTATTACATTACCAATGCTTAGAGGTAACTTGCAAGCTCCTGTTCCGGTATTACCGGCAGGTCCGGCTTTTGACTGGTCTGTATACGCGGGTCAGAATAAAACTTCCAGCGCTATAAACTTTAATACCCGTAATTTAATTCATTTTGAATCTGAAGCTGAACAGGAAGGCTGGTTTATAAAAAGAGTACCCGGCAAATTCCTTTTTGGAGAAATGGTTGAAGGTGTCGCGGAAATATCAATTTCTTATACAGGTTCTACAACAATAACTTTTAACAGTTTAGCAGGTACCCATGCCTTAGGTACAATTGGACGTTTTATTGTAACAAATACCGGAGGCACAAATTATAGAATGGTTCTTGAACTTAATGACTTAGCTATTGAAAATTGGTCAGCAGTAATAAGGGATTATTCTAATCAAAATGATACAAATCCTAGAATTTCTAATGTAAACAACACATCAAATACATTTACTGTACAAAATGGCCGCCAACGAGTTGAATTTGATTTTAAATTAGAGGCATCGGGTAATTGGGAATTTAAAGAACATCAGGGACCGGCTTATCCTGTTTTTGAAGAAGACGGAATTACAAGGTATTATTGGAGAGACGAAGACGGTATAGATATGTGGAGCTTTGGCGAAGCTTCTTTTGTTAATTATAAACTTGTTAATACACCCACAGCGTTGTTTGGAGGAAGACTATTGCAATTTATTGTTTTATTAACTAATCAAAATGATTTTGATAGTCAAAGAAACAATCCTAATTATCAATTTGTGCCGGTTAATGGTTCTCCCTTTCCAGGCGGTTGGGATATAGAATTATTCAATCTTTTAGCTTTCCCAACGGATATTAGGCAGTCAAATATTTTCTGGGATCTACGTACATACTTAACTCACACTCAGGAATTATTAATTGACAGGAGAAAAGTCGCTGACGCTGTTGTTACCGTGCGGCAATCAACAATAAATATTAGTAATACAGGAGTTGTTACAGGTCGAAACGGACCAGGTATTGATGTTATTGTCACCTTTAATATTGAACCGGATGCTGTACCGGCTCTGCAAAGTATTACGTTTATGGGTCAAACTGTAAATGTAACCGGCGAAACTGTTATATTCTCCGACCTTAACACTGTACCATACGGGCTTTGGCAAGCCACGCCAACTTTTAATTTCAGGAATTAAAAAAGAAACAGCTATGTTTAAGAGTATGATTTCTGATATGGTTGGCTGGCACAGAATGTTAAACGACAATAAAATTACTTTAATTTATTCAGGACCTTTATGGTCTGAAGGTATCGGCGGAATAGGCGGAACTTTAAAAAAGCGGCTGGAATATGATGAGATACCGTTTGAAACATCGCAGGAGGTTTTTTCTGTTTTTGTGGAACAGATGAACAATATGCTGATGTATTCCGCTGAAAAAGAACATTTTGAAAAGTCTGAAAACCCGGCAGAATCATCCAAAGGGACTTTTATTCTTGGAAAAGATAACGACAATTATTTTATTCAAACCGGGAACGTTATGAGAAACGAAAGCGTTAAACTGGTAAAAGACCGGATTGATTATTTGAATACCCTGGACAAACAGGAATTGCGTAAATACTATAAAGAACAAATGCGCCTTGCTGACTATAATCCTGAAAGTAAGGGAGCGGGGCTTGGTTTTATAGAAATCGCGCGAAGAATTAGTTCTAAAATTGAATATTCGTTTGAACCGTATGACGAAAGCCGTACGTTTTTTTCATTATTTGTTATTATAGGAGGAAAAGATGCTCAGATCGTTTAAATTGGAAAAGTATAAAACAGAGACGACACCGCATGTTTTAATCGATGAAGAAAAAGGTTATATGAAGATTGACGGCGAAAGTTATCATGAAAATGTAATTTCATTTTACCAGGAAATCAGCGACTGGCTTACTGGGTTTTTAAAAACCGATTTTGACGTATTTACGTTTGACTGCGAATTAAATTATTTCAGCAGCTCTACTGTAAAGGTACTTTTAAATATGCTGCTTGATATGGACAATTGCGCGAACGCTAAAAAAATTACCGTTAACTGGATTGCTGATAAAAGAAATAAAATTATTATTGAATGTGGCGAGGATTTCAAGGAAGACCTTACGAATATCACATTCAATATGGTTATAAACGAAGCATAATTACCGCGGCAGGTTATTAAACCGACTTTAATTCTTTTAAAAAACTCTTTCTGTCTGTCGCACGCATAAGGCTTTCGCCTATTAAAACAGCGTCTACACCGATTTCTTTAAGTTCTTTTATATCGTCTGTTGTATTGATGCCGCTTTCCGCGACAGTTAAAATTCCGGCTGGAATTAATTTTTTTAAACGAGCTGTTAATCCCGTGTCTACTTTAAAAGTTGTAAGGTCGCGGTTATTAATGCCAATGATACTGGAACCCGCTTCAATTGCTTCCTGCGCTTCCTGTTCACTGTGAATTTCTACAAGGCAATCGAGTTCAAGCCCTTTCGCGATTTTCATATATTCACTAAGTGTTTCTTTTTCCAGTAACGCGCAAATTAAAAGAACAGCTTTCGCTCCCCATAGTTTCGCTTCGTATATTTGGTATGGGTCGATGATAAAATCTTTTCGCAATGTTGGGATTTTTACAGCGGCGGAAATTTCGCGTAAGTATTGTTCGCTGCCAAGAAAAAACTGCGGTTCTGTTAAAACAGAAATTGCCGCAGCTTCGCCATCTTCGTAATCTTTGGCAATTTCCAAATAAGGAAAATCCCGCGATATAATACCTTTTGACGGCGAAGCTTTTTTTACCTCGCAGATAAAAGATAAACCAGTAGCAGAAAGAGCTTTATAAAAAACTCCTCCATTCTTTTCGTGGAAGGTACTGCAAGTACCTGTTCGTGTGGTTCGTGGTAAAATATTCTTAATCTGTTCCGGCGACATCATTTTTTTTGCTTCTGCAACACGCACTAAAGTGCTCTCTGCGATTTTACCAAGTATTGCTGGCGGAGTTTTCATAAAAACCTCATTTTAATAATCCGTATTAATCCGTGTTAATCCGCGGACAATGTTTTCCAAATTAAACCAAGTCTTTTTTCTGCGATAACTCAATAAACTGTTTAAGCTGTTCATCTGCCTTGCCGCTGTCGATAGCGTCCGCGGCGATCGCGACCGCGTCTTTAATGCTGATTTCCGGCTTCGCGATATGTATTGCCGCCGCGGAGTTTAACAATACCGCGTTACGTTTCGCGCCTTTTTCCCCTGTCAGAATATTTTTTGTTATTTGCGCGTTTTCATCAGGAGTTCCACCCAATAGGTCTTCTTTTTTACTGCGTTCAAATCCAAAATCTTCCGGTTTTATTTCGTAAGTTTTTATAAAACCGTCTTTTAATTCGCAAACTGTAGTTGGCGCGCTTAACGAAATTTCGTCTAACCCGTCATGACCGTATACAACCATGCCTCTTTTTACGCCGAGGTTGCACAAAACTTTTGCCATAGGTTCGATTAATTCCGGATCGTATACACCTAACAATTCCATATTGGCGCCAGCCGGATTTACCAAGGGACCTAGTATATTAAAAATGGTACGAATGCCAAGCTCGCGCCTTACAGGAGCGACATACTTCATTGATATATGATAATTCTGCGCGAACAAAAAACATATACCGATTGTTTTTAAAATATGCAAACTATGTTCCGGTTTAATTGTAATATCGACACCCAAAGTTTCCAGTACATCCGCGGAACCGGTTCTGCTGCTTGACGCGCGGTTGCCATGTTTTGCCACAGGAATACCCGACGCTGATATTACAATCGCCGAAGTTGTAGATATATTAAAAGAATTGGAATGGTCTCCGCCTGTGCCTACGATTTCCAGTACATCCATGTCGTGTAATATTTTGATACAGTGCTTTCGCATACCAGCCGCGGACGCTGTAATTTCGTCGATTGTTTCACCCTTTGCGGACATTGCCGCGAGGTAAGCCGCCATTTGAATCTCGCTTGCCTTACCTTCCATAATCTCGTTCATTACAGCTTCTGCCGTTTCGTAGGATAAGTTTTCTCTTTTTGCAGCCTGTATAATCGCTTCTTTTATCATGGTTTTAGTTTAATAAAAAACGCGGTTTTTGTCATTAGGGGTTTTAGAGGTCACACGGGGAATACCTTATTTTATCAAATTTACAATTTCATTAAATGAATCGTCGAAAGCTCTTTTTATTTTAACAAGTTTTTTTACCGAATCATTTGGATTTGTTATTTTTTGAATTGTATCTTCTTCTATTGGCAATAATAGCTGATACGGATCAGATTTTAGAGCGTTTGCCAAACTTTCCAGGGTATTATCACTTACCCATGTTCTGTGGCTTTCAATACTATTAATTGTCTGCCATGAAACACCGGCAATTTCCGCCAGTTTTTCCTGTGAAAGATTTAACGTTTTTCTGTGTCTCTTAAGATTTGCCGCTAAAATTAGCCGCAACATGGGTATTTTGTCTTTCATAAAGAAAAATCATATATCTTTTTTTACTTGAATGCAATAATAATGATGATAAAATGATAGTGACAGATTTCGAAAAATATTGTATTTTTATTCAAGAACATGTCTTTTATTGAAAAAAATAAAAAAATCCTTCTTGATATGTACCCGGGCCTCTGGGAAGAATTGTCATCAGACGATGATTCACCTTTGGAAGATATAAAAATTGAAACAACACAGGCGGGAGAACCTACACTTTGTATTAATGGAATTTATATACATTCGCCGCGCGATCCTTTACGCGAAGGGCAGCGTCTCGCGCAAGCCGCAAGCGCGGAAAACGGTTATGTTGTCATTTTAGGATTCGGACTTGGATATACAGCGCAAGCTGCTGCCGGTCTGGGTTTACCTGTCATTATTATCGAAAAATATAAATCTCTTTTACTTAAAGCGCTGGAACTGCGGGATTTTAGCGATTTTCTTTCAAAGAATAAATTAATTTTTGTTGTCGGCAGCAAAAACGAAGGAGTTACAAACGCTCTTTCGATCGCGAATGAATTAACTTCTGTCAAAAACATTGAAAAAAGCGTTGATAAAAAAATAGTAGGGCAGCTTTCCTTTGTGATTCGCAACAAGGCTTTAATTTCTTTGGATGAGCTATGGTATAAATCAGTCGAAGATAAAATCCGAGCGTGGACAATGAGAGACGATGTAAATACCGCTACGCACAAACGTTTCGGGCAAAGATGGGTGAAAAATCTTTCGCGTAACATGAGCGCGATACGAGACTTTCCCGGCGTCTCGCATTTATCGGAATTAGTCACACGGAGGCACGGAAGCACGGAGAACACGGAGAATATTAAAAGTGAATATTTACCTGTGTTTTTGGCGGCGGCGGGACCGAGCCTTGATAAAATCAAACCAATGTTACGCGACATTCAAAACAGGTGTATAATAGTAGCTGTAGATACATCCCTTGGTTTTTTTGTAAAAAATGGAATACAGCCGGATTTTGTTCTTGTAGTTGATCCTCAATATTGGAACAGCAGGCATTTAGACAGATGTTTAAACGAAAAGACTGCCGAAAAAACCGCGCTTGTAGCGGAATCGGCTGTTTATCCGCCTGTATTGAACCTGCCTTTTAAAAATAAATTTCTTTGCGGTTCTCTTTTCCCGCTTGGAACATTTATCGAAAAACAGGTTGATCCTAAAGGCAGGTTAGGAGCGGGAGGATCTGTCGCTACTACCGCGTGGGATTTTGCCCGCCTCCTTGGAGCCAAAGAAATTTGGCTGGCGGGATTAGACCTGGCGTACATTGATTTAAAAACACATTTTAAGGGAGCCCGTTTTGAGGAACGAGCCAACAGCGAATCGAACCGTTTTAACCCTGTAGAAAAATGGGTAAAACGCCTGCTTCGTGACTGTTTCCCGTTTAAAGCGAAATCCGGTACAGGCGGACAGGTTTTAACTGACAGAAGGCTTTCATTATACGCGGCGTGGTTCGAAAATCAATTTAAACAAAATATTGATATAAAAAATTACGCGTTTTTTTATGAAGGACTTGCCATCACAGGATTGGAAACAGCCGATACACAAAAGTTTCTTTCCCTGCCTTGTCGCCGTGATGAAATTGATTTACTTATACAAAAGTCGCGTCAAAAAATTGAAAATGTTTTTAATGCTCCGCGTGAAAAACAGGAAAGAGCCGAACGTTACGAAAAAGCTGTTTCTGATTTAAAAACCGGTCTTGAAAAAATAAAATCCGCCGCCGGCGAAGGTCTGGAAATAGCGAGGCGCGCTCTGCGATACCCTTTAAACGCGCAGCAGCAAGGCAAGGTTTTAAAAGACCTTGACGAAGTAATGAAAAGCGTAACCGAAAGCGAAGTTAAAGAAGTCGCGGGTTTTTTATTTCCCCAAATGGACGAAGAAAATACTGAAAATGACGAAAATGATTCATTTCGCTCTTATTTAAAATATATTACAAAATTCCTGAACGGAGTAAGTGAAGCAGTGAATTTTCAATAAAATTTACTTATTTTATGGCAATATGGGTAGAAAAGTATTATATTTAAAGTTGTACTTGTTTTTTCTCTAAGGAGTACCAGTGACAAAGCATGATTTCCCCAAAATCCACTTTTATGATCAGGATTTTGTCGATATTTATGATAAAACATGGGCTTGGATTCAAGATTGTTGGATAAACGGCGGCGAAAATAGCGGAATTGAAGGCAAATTTTTCGCTTACCCCGAATCTCAAACAGTCACACAGGCTGATGCTATACTTTCCTCGTTTTTTTTGGTCTATTCCAATAGAATTTTCCAGGCTCATCCTACTTTAGACCTTTTTTACAGCCGTCAGGAGCCAAATGGAGCCATTCGTAATGTTTATGACATTGTAACTGGTTCACCTGTAGTTGATAAAGAAAACCCGGAAGGGCTTGGAATGCCCCTATTCGCCTGGGCTGAACATAATATCTACCATAAATCGGGCAATAAAAAACGTGTTAAAGATGTTTTACCCGTGTTATGTAAATATTCCGCGTGGATTGATTCGATTTTTAAAAAGCCTAACGGTCTTTACAAGACACCCCTTTGCGCAACGGGAATGATTAACGCTCCCAGGGGAGATGCCTGTTATACGATGGATTTTAATACAATGATGGCGATAAATATGCTCTATATATCAGCTTTAGCGGATATTTTAAATGATAAAGAAACCAGTTTTCAATACAAACGCCAGTATTTTTCATTAAAAACCAGAATCAATTCACTTATGTACAATACAACAGACGGTTTTTATTACGATATAAATAAAAACGAAAAACAAATACCCATTAAAACAATCGCGGGTTTCTGGCCTCTGTTAGCTGAAATTCCTAACGGCGAAAGAGCGGAAAAAATAATAGAAAAACTTTCCAATCCAAAATATTTCGGCACTCCTCATCCGTTTCCGTCTCTCGCGGTTTGTGAAAGGGATTTTGATGAAACAGGGAGAGGCTACCGCGGTTCTGTTTTTCCTTATCTTACTTTTATGGTGATTAAAGGTCTTGAACGTTATCAAAGGTGGGATTTGGCTAGAGAATGCGCTATTAGGCATGTTTATTTTATGCTCGATTCGATGAGCCCGGAACCCGCTTCTAAAACCGAAAATCATCAAAGGGGAAATCTTTGGGAAGCGTATATGCCTATAAAAGAAGGACCCGCGAAATGGTCCGGTAAATTAAATTTCCCCCGTCCGCAATATCTTACCTTCGACGCTCTTTCTACAATTTGTTTAACCATCGAAAATATTGTAGGGCTTTCGATCTCTTTACCAAGAAAAACTGTAGATTGGGTTATCCCCAGTCTTGAAATTATGGGAGTAGAAAATCTTTCCCTTAAAAATAATATGATTACAATTCTTTCCAATAAAAGCGGCAGAGGCTGGGAAATCCAGATGGAAAGTGAA